>JAYVCG010000193.1:0-9971 GCA_043750075.1 Acetobacteraceae bacterium
CGCGGATAATGGTTTCGATTTATCTTTCAATCAGATCGAGGGATATCAGTTGATGATATCCGTGGCGGATGGAACAAAGGATGAGCCATCGGCCGCGGCCTGGTTGCGGTCCAGGATAAGGCCTTTGGCTCCCGAATGACCAGGCCGCATGGGACATTTGGCATACGAGCGGTCAGTACCCGCGATACGGCGTGCTCATGATCCGGGCCATGGATGGCCAGGGTTCGTTCGGAATTCGTAACGTATAAGCCATCTCACACCGCGTCCGGAAACCCCATCGCGATCAGCGCGAACACCAGCCCGACAGCCCAGATCAGATAGATGGAAATCAGCAGATCGCGCGGCGCGTACCGGCGCGCGAGTTCCCGCGCCGCGAACCACGCCAGCACGGGGGACAGCAGGGCCTGCGCCGTGCCCCAGGTGTCCCAGGCGTAAATCCCCATCGTGAATCCCATCACGATGGCGACGAACACCGCCGGGATGCAGCAGACCAGCAGGAATTCATCCCGCATCCGTCCGGCCGCCAGCACCACGAGCCAGAACAGCGTCACGGCGATGAAACAGACCGGGCCTTCCAGGATCGGGGGCAGAAACTAACTCCCCACTTTCAGAGGCGACACGAGGCCGCGCAGACAGGCCAGCATCGACAGCGGCGTGATCTGGCCGGTGCGGGGGTTGCCGTCGCTTGGCACATTCTCGATCCGCATCTCGAACCGCGCCGAGGATGCTTCGACCCGGATGATGTGGACGTTGCGGGTCAGGCCGGGGTCGGCCCAGATTTCGACCCGCGTGCGCACCGGCCCGATGCCGGCCAGGGCCAGGGCGGCGGCGACGTTGACATTGGCGGGGAACCCGGCGGCGGCGTCCATCGCGTTGCCCTCGAAGACCCGCAACGGACGGTCGATGTCCATCACGTCGATGCCGTGCTTTTCCAGATATGGCGCCCCCACGAGACCCGCGGGCGGTTTGCGGGTCTCGATGGTCACGCTGTCGATCCGCCCCTCCGCCGCCGCGCGCACCGCGTCGAGGCCAAGCAGCGCGCCGGTCGGCACCACGATCCGCGCCCCCGTCTCCGCCGCCCGCTTCACCAGATGCATCCTGGGCAGCAGCGCGCCGGCCGAGGCGGGGATGAAAATCCGGCCGTTCTCAATCGCCGGCACCGCCACCAGTTCGAATAACGCGGCGGGCGTGGCCTCGATCACGATGTCGGCCTCGGCGAGAGCGGCGCAATCCACCAGACGGGGCGGGGCATGGAAACCCGCGAGACGGGCGCGGCCCCTGACCGGATCGCGGGTGGCGACCAGGATCAGTTTCAACCCCTCGATCCCCTGATCGAGGGCGCGGGCCAAAGGCAGGCCGATGGCGCCCAGACCCGCCAGGGCGACGGTTTTGCTCATGCGCGTTTCCCCGTGTGATCATCGCCCATGTGACCGCCGCCCGTGTGACCATCGCCCGTGTGACCATCAAGAGCGCGTGCCGTTTCCAGATCGGCCGGTGTGTTCACGTTCAGGAACGGATCCCATGCCGTGGCGGGAAAATCAACCTGACGCATGCCGATGCTCCCGGCGAAGCGTCCCGCGTGGCGCGGGCCAGGAGCGGACAGCACCGCGCGCAGCGTGGCGCGGACGCTGATGGGCCAGAGCGCGATAAGGTGGTGCACACGCCCGCCATGCGCGGCACAGGCGGGCGGCGGCCACAGGGCGGCGGCGAGGCCGGAGGGCACGAACGGCGTGTCGCCCGGCACGCTTAGCAGCGCTTCCGCTCCCAGGCAAAAAGCCCAGTCGAGACCGGCGAGAAGGCCGGCGAGGGGGCCTGCGTTGGCGAAGGGGCCGTCGGGAAGCACGGGGCAGCCATGGACGGCGAAGCGGGCCGGATCGCCATTGGCGCTGATCGCGATGTGCGTCAGGTCCAGCGCGGCGATGATGCGGGCCATGATTGTCTGGCCGCCCACCGTCAGCAACGGCTTGTCGATGCCTCCCATCCGCCGCGCCCCGCCGCCCGCCAGGATCAGCCCGGCGATCAAAGCAGTTCCGGCTGGTGGGCCAGACGTTCGGCTGTTCCGGGCAGGCCGACATAGGATTCCCGCAGCAGGGCCAGCCAGGCGTCGGGCGGGGTAGCGCCGCCAAGGCTCGCGCGGTGCGCGCGGGCGCCCGCGAACACGGCGGCGGTTTGCCGGTCCAGCAGTTCCAGGCACCAGGCGTCGGGGGAGAGGACCGCCGTGTCGTGCCAGAGTTTCGCCATCACCTCGGTCAGGCGGAAACTGTCATCCGTGACGATCACCGCGGCGCGGGCGGACAACGCGGTGGCGAGGACATGGGCGTTCTTGCGCTCGGGCGGGGTGGTGCAGTGGACCAGCACTTCTTCCTGCGCGTCGCGGCTGGGGATGACGGTGGCGACCGGGAAGGCGCGTTCCATTTCCACGCGGCGGTGACGGAGGCGCTCCACCGGGATGTCGGGGCGCAGACGGTGCAGTTCGCGTGTCCAGTCGGTGTGGATCTGATCGGACCAGACCGGATCGAAGGCGCCCGCCTCGGCGAGATGCAGCAAAAACGCCGACAGCACGCCGCGCGCGAGCACCGGGGCATCGAGCACGGCGAGCTCGATGCCGGGCTGGGGGAGGCGAGGCGGTGGTTCCACGTACTGAAGCCTTTCGGCGAAGGCAGGGTGAATGGGGTTAGCGCCCGCGGAAGGGAGTGGCAAGGTGTTTGGAGGGTGGAAGCAGGGCAATCGGGTGAAAAACCGCTTGAATCTCTGAAGCTGTTCCATCCGGCTGAAGCGATGGGTGGGACGGACCTGGGGGCCTTGGCGGAGGCGGTTGGTTTCCTGAGTTATTTCAATGATCTGGAAGACCCCGCCAGCGCGGCAAGGTGATGCCTCCCGCATGGAGCCTCGACGAAGGCGCGTGACATGCACATACCGATCATTCATGATGGCCTGGGAAGCGCCGATGAAACCAGGGCTGTTTCCGGCGCACGGGCAGGGGACGCCATGGCATGTCCTTGATGGATGACGTGAACGAGTACGAGACCTGGCTCCGCCCGCGCTGCGCGGTGGTCGAGAAAGGCCTCCGGAAGAAACACCAGCGGATGGCGGACAACGCGTTTGAATTTTTCCGCGCCACCTGCTTCCGTTTCGCGCGCACCGTGGCGGATCTCGTGCCGGATGCGCGCGGCGCGCCCCGCGTACCCTCCGTGGGCGATGCCCACATCGAGAACTGGGGCACATGGCGTGATGCCGAGGGCAGGCTGGTGTGGGGCGTCAACGATTTCGATGAGGCGGCGGTACTGCCCTGTACTTATGATCTGCTGCGGCTGGCCACCAGCACGCGGCTCGCGCCCGGACTGCCGGGAACCAACAAGGAAAGAACGGCCTCGATCCTGGAAGGCTACCGCCGCGGCCTGCGAAAACCCGGCCCGTTGTTCGTGGACGACGAAATACCCTGGATGAACACGCTGGTCCATCAGCCCGCCACCAGACAAGGCGCCTTCAGAGCGGAACTGGACGCGATCGAACCAGCCCAGCCGCCGCCAGGGCTGGCCGGGCCTCTGCGGGCATTGCTGCCGCCAGAAACCCATGACATTCACTTTGGAGCCCGCCAGCGGGGCGTTGGATCGCTTGGCCGGCCCCGTCATGTCGCGATGGGCGTTTGGCGGGGCGGGCTGGTGGCGCGCGAAGCCAAAGCCCAGATCCCTTCCGCCTGGGACTGGGCTTTGGGCGTGAAGGGGGATGAGGGGCTGCTGTTGTCCATGGCAACGGGGCGTTTCCGCGCGCCCGATCCCTTCCTGACGTCGCGCGCGGGGTTTCTCTGCCGCCGCCTGGCGCCCGATTCCGTCAAGATCGACCTCGCCGGTGAGGAGGCTCTCGCGTACGGACCTTTGTTACTGGCCGCGATGGGCGCCGATCTCGCCGCGATTCATGTGGCGGACGGAGTGGACGCGGAGACCATCCTCGGAGACCTTCGGGGACGGCCGGACACCTGGTTGCATGAAGCCGCGAAAACGGTCGGCGATGCCGTGAAAACCGATTTTCAGACATGGCGGGCCTTCCAGGCCGGTTTGGACGCGCGCACCCCGGAACGCGGAAAGGGCCTCGCGTGAACGGCATCCCCCATCCCCTGGTATCCCCGACCCGCCACCCCATGTAAGATCGCCTTACATGAGCTGGACCAGACAATCAGGCGGCGGCGGTTTCGAGCGGCGCGGCTATCACCATGGCAACCTCCGGGAGGCACTCCTCCAGGCGGCGGAGGAACTGCTTGGCGCCAAGGGCCCGGCCGGTTTCACCATCGCGGAGGCCGCCCGTCTCGCCGGGGTCAGTCCGGCGGCGCCTTACCGGCATTTCCGGGACGCCGAGTCGCTGCTGGCGGCAATCGCCACCCGTGGCTTCGACCGGCTGAAGGAACGGCTGACAGCGGCCCTGGCCAGCGCCCCCACCGATCCCATCCACGCCGCCACCACCCTGGGCCGTGCCTATCTGGCTTTCGCGCGGGAAGAACCCGCCTGTTACGCGGCGATGTTCGAGGCGCGGGTGGCGCGTGACACCTTTCCCGATCTCCAGACCGCCAGCGACGGCGCGTTTGGCGTGTTGCGCGCGCTGGCGGAGCGTCTGGCCGCCGCCGCGCGCATCCAGCCACGCCCACCCGCGCTGATGATCGCGTTACATGTCTGGTCCACCGCGCACGGCATCGCATCCTTGTTTGTGCGCGATGATCCCTCGCGCCGTCCCTTGCCGATGTCCGCCGAGGATCTGCTGGAGGCCGCGTTACTTGTGTATGCCCAGGGATTGGGGATCACGGGATTTGCTTGACGGGGGGAAGGAATGCACTATATGTAAATGTGTCTTACATTCACATGAGGCACACGATGACCACCGCCGAGAACACGAACGCCAACCAGCCTCCCGGCTGGCAAAATTCTCCCTGGGGCCGGCCGGGCTGGTCGGCGTCCCATGCCTGGATCCCGTACGGCATCAGCCGTCCCCTCGGCATCGCCATGACCATTCTGGGCTTCATCTTCTGGTGGCCCGTTGGCCTCGCGCTTCTGTTCTACATGATCTTCTCCGGCCGCGTCGGCTGCGGAAGCAGGCAGTGGATGCGCGGTCAGGGCGGCCCCAATGGCTCCTCCGGTGCTCCTCCCTGGGCGCGCTGGTGTGGCGGCGACCGCACGCCCGCCTCCAGTGGCAATCACGCGTTCGATGACTACCGCGCTCAGACCCTGCGCCGCCTGGAAGAAGAACAGACGGAGTTTTCCGGCTTCCTGGACCGGCTGCGCTTCGCCAAAGACAAGGCTGAGTTCGATCAGTTCATGGCCGAGCGCCGCCCGCAGGCCCCGCGCCCGCCCGCCGACCCCAGTCAGCCCATACAAGGCTGAGCCGCGGTGGCGGACCTTAAACCCGCGGAACCGGTTGGGTGATAGACAGAAGCGCGCCCTGGGATCACATCCTGGCGCGCTTCTTGCTGTGAAGCGTGGTTAACGAGCATACAGGTGTCTTTCGGCTGAGCGGACGGCTTGCCAGAATGACGCCTCCAACCCATGTCCGGCGCGCGCCCCGGACATGGGTTTTGTGTGTTTCGCGGCGGAAGAACAGTGCATGGACGGCGAACGGACAGGTAAGGAACCGTGACACATGGCGGGTGTTGATATCCTGGCCCAGGCATTCAGTGGGGCAAATGCCGGGTTTTTAGGCGAGCAGTACGCGAAATGGGCTGTCGATCCGGCTTCGGTCGATCCGAGCTTCGCCGATTTGTTCGACCTGATGGACGATGAGGCCCGCGCGGTCCTCGCCGATGTGGCCGGCGCTTCCTGGGCTTATAGTCCTGTCGGGGCTGGGGGTGTTTCAGGCGCGGGGCAGGCGATGGCGCCAAGGGACGATACCAGAGGGGGCCATGGCGGGAGCGCCGGGGCGACGGTTCAGACCCTGAACCTGGCCAGCGCGGGCCAAACCCCCACGCATGAGCAGGTGCGGGCCGCCACCATCGCCTCGGTGCGGGCGCTGATGCTGATCCGCTCCTATCGCGTGCGCGGGCATCTGGAGGCGCGGCTCGATCCGCTTGGCCTGCAAATCCCGGCGCCGCACGCGGAGCTTGATCCGCGCACCTATGGCTTCACCAACGCCGATCTCGACCGGCCGATCTTCATCGACAACGTACTGGGCCGGGAAACCGCGACGTTGCGCGAGATCACCCGGATTTTGCGCGACACGTATTGCGGCTCGATCGGCGTCGAGTTCATGCACATCCAGGACCCGGAGCAAAAATCCTGGATTCAACGCAAGCTCGAAGGGGCGCCCTGGCTCACCGCCTTCAACGCCGCCGACAAGCACACCATCCTGCGCCAGTTGACCGAGGCGGAGGGGTTCGAGGCGTTCTGCCAGAAACGCTACGTCACCACCAAACGCTTCGGGCTGGAGGGCGGCGAGGTCACCATTCCGGCGATCCACGCCATCATTGAAACCGCCGTCCGCGCGGGCGTGCGGGAGGTCGCCATCGGCATGCCGCATCGCGGCCGGTTGAACACGCTGGTCAACATCGTCAAGAAGCCGTTGACCCATGTGTTCTCGGAATTCGGCGGCGAGAGCTTCAAGCCCGATGACGTGCAGGGTTCGGGCGATGTGAAATATCATCTCGGCACCTCGACCGATCAGGAGATCGCGGGGGCGATGGTGCATCTGTCGCTGCAACCCAACCCGTCGCATCTGGAAGCGGTCGATCCCGTCGTGGTCGGCAAGGTGCGCGCACGCCAGGACCGGGCGGGCGACACGCAGCGCCGCGGCTCGGTGATGGCGATCCTGATGCACGGCGACGCGGCCTTCGCGGGCCAGGGCCTGGTCTATGAAACCCTGGCGATGAGCCAGTTGATTGGCTACCGCACCGGCGGCACGGTGCATGTGATCGTCAACAACCAGATCGGCTTCACCACCGTCCCGGCGCATGCCTATTCCGGTCTTTACTGCACCGATGTGGCGAAATCCATTCAGGTGCCGATCCTGCACGTCAACGGCGACGACCCGGAGGCGGTGATCTTCTGCGCCAACATGGCCGCCGAGTTCCGCATGCGCTTCGGCACCGACGTGGTGCTCGACATCGTCTGCTACCGCCGCCACGGCCATAACGAGACCGACGAGCCCGCGTTCACCCAGCCGATCATGTACCGCGCCATTGACCAGATGAAGACCACGCGCGCGCTGTATGCCGAACGCCTCGCCGTCGAGGGCGTGGTGCCCGCCGCCGAATCGCAGGCGCTGTGGGATGCCTTCGCCAAAACGCTGGAAGACGCCAATTCCGCCGCGAAATCCTATAAGCCCAACAAGGCCGACTGGCTGGAAGGCCACTGGTCCGGCTTCCGCGCCGCCGAGCAGGAGTTCGAGCATACCGAACAGGAAACCGCCGTCCCGGAGGCCGTGCTGAAACAGGTGGGCGCGGCACTGGCGCGCGTGCCCGCCGGGTTCGATCTGAACTCCAAGATCGCCCGCCAGCTCGACGCCAAACAAACCATGATCGACACCGGCCTGGGCATTGACTGGTCCACGGGCGAGGCGCTGGCGTTCGGCTCGCTTTTGTTGGAGGGCAGCCGCATCCGTCTGTCGGGCGAGGACTGCCAGCGCGGCACCTTCAGCCAGCGGCACGCCTTCCTGATCGATCAGACCACGCAGTACGAATACGTGCCGATGAACAACATCCGTTCCGATCAGGCGAAGATCGAGATTTACAACTCCCTGCTGTCGGAAGCGGGCGTGCTCGGGTTCGAGTACGGTTACGCCCTGGCCGATCCGCGCACGCTGGTGCTGTGGGAGGGCCAGTTCGGCGATTTCGCCAACGGCGCGCAGGTCATCATCGACCAGTTCATCGCCAGCGGCGAAACGAAGTGGTTGCGGATGTGCGGTCTCGTGATGCTGCTGCCGCATGGGTATGAGGGGCAGGGGCCGGAACATTCCTCCGCCCGGATCGAACGGTATCTGCAACTCTGCGCCGAGCGGAACATGTGGGTCTGCAATCTGACCACGCCCGCGAATTACTTCCACGCGCTGCGCCGCCAGTTGCATCGTAATTTCCGCAAGCCGCTGATCGTGTTCACGCCGAAATCGTTGCTGCGGCATAAGCTGGCGGTGTCGCCTCTGGCGGACATGAGCGAGGGCAGCGGCTTTCAACTCGTGATCCCGGAAATCGATCCAATCGCCGCGCCCGATCAGGTGAAGCGCGTCATCCTGTGCAGCGGCAAGGTGTATTACGATCTGCTGGCCGAGCGCCGCGCCAAGGACATCAGGGACATCGCCATTCTGCGCCTGGAACAGATGTATCCGTTCCCGGAGGAAACGTTGGAGCGCATCCTCACGCCTTACGTCAACGCGGGCGTCGTCTGGTGTCAGGAGGAGCCGGAGAACATGGGGGCCTGGAGCTTCGTCGATCGCCGCATCGAGAAAGTGCTGAGCCGTTTGGAGATGAAAGCCAGCCGTCCGGTTTATGTGGGGCGGGAGGCGGCGGCGAGTCCGGCGACCGGGCTTGCCCGCACGCACATGGCGCAGCAGGCCCGGCTGGTCACCACCGCTCTGGGGCTGGGGTGAGGGGATGCGTGGCGTGTGATGAGTTCGTCAGGACAGGTGATTGAAGAAAAGCAGTCAGGGCTTTGCCCTGAAACCCACCAGGAGGCTCTGCCTCCTGGACCTCCGCCAAAGGCTCGCCTTTGGAAACCATCCCTTGGTGATTCCCTGGATGGGGTCCAGGTGCCCGGCACGTCATGCGAAGCATGGCCAAGGGCATGACGCGGGGGGCGGGGCAGAGCCCCGTTCTTTCTTGCTCCAAACGATGATTCCACCAAAATCAACGCCAGACATCCATCACCTGTCACCCGCCCCTGAGACCGCGCGAACCGGACAATGACAAAACCCCTTCTCCGGATCGACCAAAGGAATTTCCAGATGGCCACCGAAATCAAAGTCCCCACCCTGGGCGAAAGCGTCACCACCGCCACCATCGCGCGCTGGATCAAACACCCCGGCGATACGGTCGCCGCCGACGAAGCCATCGTGGAACTGGAAACCGACAAGGTCACGGTCGAAGTCTCCGCCCCCACCGCGGGCGTGCTCACGGCCATCAACTTCCCCGAAGGCAGCGAGGTCGAGGTCGGCGCCCTCCTGGCCATGCTCGACGGCGCCGCCATCGCGCCCGCCCCCACGACGCCACCTCCCAGACCAGCGGCCAATCCACAGGCGGGAATCAACCCGCCCCCGCGCGCCCTGGGCCCGGTCGCCCGGCCCGCGGCGCCACCCGCCACCCCCATCATGCGCTCGACGGTGGAAGTGCTGGCGCCAATCCAGCCCGCCGCCGCGCACGCCCCCATGCCCGCCGCCACCCGCCTGATGGAGGAAAACAACGCCGCCCCCGCCGCCATCGGACCCGGCTCCGGCAAGGACGGACGCATCACCAAGGGCGACGTGCTGGCCTTCCTGAACCGCCCGGTACCGGCCCCCGCCCAGCCCTCCAGCCCGGTTCAGACCCGGACAACGGACGCGCGGGAACAGCGGGTGAAGATGACCCGCCTGCGCCGCACCATCGCCACGCGGTTGAAGGAAGCGCAGAACACCGCCGCCATGCTCACCACCTTCAACGAGGTGGACATGAGCGCGGTGATGGCGCTGCGCACCGAATACCGCGAGGCGTTCGAGAAGAAGCACAACGGCGTCCGCCTCGGCTTCATGAGCGTCTTCGTCCGCGCCTGCTGCGTCGCATTGAAGGAGTTCCCCGCCGTCAACGCCGAGATCGACGGCGACGAGATCGTCTATAAGAACTTCGTCAACATGGGCATCGCCATCGGCGGCGCCACGGGTCTGGTCGTGCCGGTGATCCGCGACGCCGATCAACTCGGTTTTGCCGGGATCGAGGGGGCGATTTCCGCCTTCGGCAAGAAAGCCCGCGATGGCGGCATGAAGCTGGACGACCTGACCGGCGGCACGTTCAGCATCACCAATGGCGGGAT
>JAYVCG010000194.1:0-4657 GCA_043750075.1 Acetobacteraceae bacterium
CCGCGCCTTTTGCTTTTTCCTGTCTGACCCATCACCACACGGGGCTCCAGATGTCGCACCTGTTGTTACATTCCTGGCCCTCGGCGATCACCGCGGCGATGATCCTGACCAGCGGCGCGGTCCTGCTGCTCGCGGCGGGACATGACATCATCGCCCGCACGGTACCGAACTGGATGTCGCTGGTGATCGCCCTGTGCGGCCTCGCCGCCGCCATCGCCGGGGACCGGCTGTTGCTCAGCCTGGGCATCGGTACCACCCTCTTCGTCGTGATAGCCATATGCTGGCGCTTCGGCCTCATCGGCGGCGCCGACGTGAAGCTTCTGGGCGCGATCGGCCTCGTCCTGCCGCCTGGCATGATACCGCTGTTCATGATCGCCATGTCGCTCATCGGGGCCGCGCACGCCATCACCTACATGCTGGCCCGCCTGGTGGTCCCGCCGCCGCGCCGGCCCCGCCCCCGCGCCCTGCTGTCGCGCGGCCTGCGCGCCGAGCAGTGGCGCATCAGCCGCCGCAATCAGCTTCCCTATGCCTGCGCCATCGCCGCGGGTTTCGTTTTCGTAGTTTGGCAGGGAGTCATGCCATGATCATCCGGGTAACGTTTTTCATCCTGATGTCGCTGGGGCTGATCGGTTTCGGCACGGTGGCCTGGATCACCACGCGGCCCATGGGGCTCGCGGGCACATCCAACACCAAGATGGTCCTCGTGGCCGTCCAGGCGATCCAGGGCGGCAGTTTGCTGACGGCGGAGGATCTGCAACCCAAGGAAATCCCCATCGACGAGGTGGTCAAGGAATACAACCTCGACACCCCCGACACCCGCCGCGGCCTGACCGGGGCGATGGTCAAGCGCAACCTCGGCATCGGCGAGGCGATCCGCAGCGACGATCTGATGCGTCCGTCCGATCACGGCTTCATGGCGGCGGTGCTGTCGCCAGGGATGCGCGCGGTGACGATCAACCTCGACGCCGCCAGCGGCTCCTCCGGGCTGATCTGGCCGGGCGACCGGGTGGACCTGATCCTGACGCAGATGAACAACGATCCCGCGGCGCATCTGGGCCGCCGGATCAGCGCCCACACGGTGTTGACCAACGTGCGCGTGGTCGCCGTCGATTCTCAGTTGGTCAATGTGCCAAACAGAAACGCCGCCGCAAACCTTGATGCGCAAAACAGGACCGTGACGCTGGAAGTCGATGAGGAGCAGGCGCAGCGGGTGTCAGTGGGAATGCGTCTCGGCCGTTTGTCGGTCTCGGTACGCGCGGCGAGTGCCCAGGCGAACAGTTCGGGCAACGCCAGGACCGAGACCAAGCGGGAGGCGACCTTCGCTTCGGACATCCTCTCTGACCTCATCGAGAAGCCAGTGGCGGCTCCCGCGCCCGCGCCGGTGGTTGTGATGGCTCCGGCCGCCGCGCCACTGCCGGTCGATGTCCCCCTACGGATCTACTCCGGTCCGAACAAAGCCGAGGAATTCAAATTCTGATGCGAAAATTCGCTGACAGGCTCCTGGCGATCGGTACCGCCGTCACCGTCATCGCGGCCAGCGCCGCGATGCACGGACCGGCACAGGCTCAGAGACCGGCGCAGGCCCCGCCCATCCGGGTGGCGCAGAGCCAGACTCCGATCCCCGACCCGATGGCCGGGCAGCCGCAGCAACCCGCCTTGCCCCAGACTGCCTTGCCCCAGGCCGCGTTCCCGCAGGCCGCGCCTCAGCCGCAGGTCTACACACCGCCGATCAGCGCGGAAATTCCCAAACCGTTCCATGGCTCGATGACGTTCGAGGCCGGGGCGGGCAAGATCCTGACCCTGACCCTGCCCGCCGCCAACATCTATGTCGCCGATCCGAAAGTGGCGGAGGTGCGGCCCGCCAGCTCCACCAGCCTGTTCGTGTTCGGCATTGGGCCGGGCCACACCACCATCGCCGCCGTCGATGCCCTGGGCCGCCTGCTGGCGGATTATCAGATCACCGTGCATCCGTCGGGTTTTGGCGCGCGGGAGGCGCAGGGCGCGATTTCCCGCCTGATCCCCGGCAGCCGGGTGCAGGTGAAAGCCCAGGGCAAGGGGATCATGCTGACGGGGGGGGTCGCGAACGCGGCGGACGCGGCACAGGCGATGACCATCGCCAAGGGTTATGTCAGCGGTGAAGGCGCCATTGTCGATAACCAGATGACCATCGCCATGCCCAGCCAGGTGACGCTCCAGGTCCGCATCGCCGAGATGAAGCGCAGCGTCGCCCGTAATATTGGCATCGACTGGGCGGCGTCGGGGTTCTTCGGCAAGATCTCCCCCTATCCCTATATCGCGGCCGGCGCCGCGGCCGCCGGCGTCGCGGCGCCGGCGGCGACCCCCGCCGTGGCGGCCCTCCGCGCCACCTTCAATGGAGGCTGTTCCAGCGGCGGCATTGGGTGCTTTGACTCCATCCTGAACGCCCTGGCGAAAGACGGCCTCGCCCATGTGCTCGCCGAGCCGAACCTGACGGTCATGAGCGGTCAACCGGCTTCATTCCAGGCGGGTGGTGAATTTCCCTATCAGACGATCACCGGCACTGGTTCCTCCGCCACCCCGTCGATCGTCTTCAAGCAATATGGCGTGCTGCTGCATTTCGTTCCCACGGTGCTGAGTGACAGCCGGATCAATCTGCATGTGCGTCCCGAGGTCAGCCAGATCGACACGACCAACGTATTGACCTCCCAGAACGGATCGTCGGTGGCGCTGGCGGCGCCCGCCCTGACGACACGCCGGGCGGAAACGACCGTCGAGATGGGCAGCGGAGAAACCTTCGCCATCGCCGGAATGCTGCAAACCACCAGCAGTAACAATGGATCAGGCATTCCTGGTCTGGGTGATACGCCCATCCTGGGCGCATTGTTCAAAACCAACCAGATGACGCGAGAGCAAACCGAACTGGTGATCGTCATCACCCCGATCCTGGTGCGCCCCGTGTCGAACGGCACGCAACTGCAACTGCCCGCCGAAGGCTACAAGCTTCCCACTGATATCGACCGCCTGCTGCTGATGCGCCAGATGCCCAACCGTAACGGCACCACCCAGGTGCAGGCGCCGGGCCAGGCAGGATTCATCGTGCGATGAGGTGCTCCATGCCCACCATGCTCACGCGGCCACGCCGGATGGCGTCCGCCGCTCCCCTGATCCTTCCCACTTTGGTTCTGCTTGGCCTGACCGGCTGCCAGCAACTCGATCCGCTGACCCGGCCTTATTCCTGGCAGCCCAGTAACGTGAACGCCAGCAACATCGCCGCGATGGCGGTGCGGCCCGCCGATCTGATGCGAGGCCGCCACGCCAGCGCCCGCCGCCCGGCCCGCGAGCCCTCCGCCGCCGCCGAGCGCGCCCTGTCCGGCAAAACCCTGCCCTTTCTGGGCGGCGGTGGCGGTGGCGCCGCTTCCGGTGGCGGTGCCGCTGGTGGCGCCGCGGGCGGGGGGACCTGACCCATGCCCCCTGAAGATGGACGCATGAACCTCGCCGCCGTCGTTCCGCCCGCGGATCAGAATGCCGGCCGCCACACCCGCCCTTCCCTCATGGGGTTCCTGGTCGATACCAAGACCGAGGAAGCCATGCGCGAGGGCCTGGCGGACGCCACCAGCGAGACCCTCGACCTGCGCCGCGGCAACATCCGCACGGCGATCACCGCGATGGCCCGCCCGCCCAGCATGGCGGGGGTGGCGAAGGCGCTGCCTTGGACGAAGGGGCCGAAATGGCGCAGCACCTTGTCGCGGGTGATCGGCTTGCTGAGATACTCGGCCGCCCCCATGCCGCGGGTGATCTCGCGGTAGAAATCGGCGTGCTCGACCTCACCCACCACCAGCACGCAGACATCCGGCTCGACGACATGGGCGAGTTCGCCCAGGGCGCTGAGGGGCTGCTCGTCGCCGGTGATATCGACGATGAGGACGCGCGGGGTGGCGATCTTCTGCATCGCCGCGATCGCCGTGCGGATGTTGCCGCGGCGCAGATCGAGGGTCTCGCTGGTGGCGTCGGCCAGACCCTCGCGCATGGCTTCCTCGGTCTTGGTATCGACCAGGAAACCCATGAGGGAAGGGCGGGTGTGACGGCCGGCGTTCTGATCCGCGGGCGGAACGACTGCGGCGAGGTTCATGCGTCCATCTTCAGGGGGCATGGTTCAGGTCCCCCCGCCCGCGGCGCCACCGGCGGCACCGCCACCGGAAGCGGCGCCACCGCCACCGCCACCGCCGCCCAGAAAGGGCAGGGTTTTGCCGGACAGGGCACGCTCGGCGGCGGCGGAGGGCTCGCGGGCCGGGCGGCGGGCGCTGGCGTGGCGGCCTCGCATCAGATCGGCGGGCCGCACCGCCATCGTGGCAATGTTGCTGGCGTTCACGTTACTGGGCTGCCACGAATAGGGCCGGGTCAGCGGATCGAGTTGCTGGCAGCCGGTCAGGCCAAGCAGAACCAGGGCAGCGGCGGACGCCATCCGGCGGGGCCGCGCGATCATGTTGGGCATGGAGCACCTCATCGCACGATGAATCCCGCCTGGCCCGGCGCCTGCACCTGCGTGGTGCCGTTACGGTTGGGCATCTGGCGCATCAGCAGCAGGCGGTCGATATCAGTGGGAAGCTTATATCCCTCGCCGGGCAGTTGCAGTTGCGTGCCGTTCGAGACGGGGCGCACCAGGATCGGGGTGATGACG
>JAYVCG010000195.1:0-6104 GCA_043750075.1 Acetobacteraceae bacterium
CTTCAAGCCCTTGTCGCTGGCCGAACTCGGCGCCAAGGCGGCGGCGACGGGCGGGCCGATCACCGCCTCGGCCGGTGTCAACGCGGGCGCGCAGGCGCCAGGCTTCGCGGCACAGTTCTGCGACGTGGAAGTGGACCCGGAGACGGGCCGCGTGGACATTCTCCGCTTCGTGGCCGCGCAGGACGTGGGCCGCGCCATCCATCCAAGCTACGTCGAGGGCCAGATCCAGGGCGGCGTCGCGCAAGGCATCGGCTGGGCCTTGAACGAGGAATACATCTACAACGCCAAAGGCTTGCTCGATAACGCCGGGTTCCTCGATTATCGCTGCCCGGTCGCCTCCGACCTGCCGATGATCGACACCATCCTGGTCGAGGTGCCGAATCCGGTGCATCCGTATGGCGCCAAGGGCGTGGGCGAGGCGTGCATCTGCCCGCCGATGGCCGCCATCGGCAACGCCATCGAGAGCGCCACCAAAACCCGCATGACGCATCTGCCGATGTCCCCGCCGCGCGTGCTGGCGGCGATGTCGGGCGGGAAATGACCGCCACGGTCTCCTTCACCTCGGGCTTCGCGCGCCGCTATACCAACGGCGTGCGGGAGTTCGAGATCGAGGCGACCAATTTGCGGGGCGTGATCCGCGCCATGGACGCGCTGTACCCCGGCATCGCCCATGCGCTGGAGGAGGAAACGACCGTCGCGATCAATGGGGAAATGCACGAGACCGGGTATTTCCAGCCGGTGCCGCCGGGGGCGGAGGTGTTCTTCATCCCGCGGCTGGAGGGGGGGTAGGAGGCTGGGTGTTGAGGGCGGGAGGGGGAGGACGGTTGTTCCTTTACCCGATTGCCCTGCCGACCCACCCGCGTCACGTTGACGCTGGCGCGAGTATGGCCGTATTGCATGCCCACATCATGCGACAAACATAGGGGACGCGCAAACCATTGATTTCATAGGGGTTATTTCCATCGCATCACTTACCCTTTGCAGGATATACTGAGCAGTATACCCACTCAGGAATATCCTGTGGTATCTTTTGATGTCTCAGGTAATTGGCTGGGCTCATGAACTAAAGCACAGAGAAGGATATGAACGTGAATCAAGCATCGGCTCAAAGTTCAATGGCTTGGCCTCTAATTGTAGGGATAGCCGGGGCACTATTTGGACTATTAATTTTATACGCGGTTGGCCCAGACGCCGAGTGTGGAAGATTGTCACATCGGTTGAATTCGTTGCCTCCAGGTCCGTCCGTGCTGCGAGGCGAAATTGAACGTCAGCTTTTAAATTGTCGGATTGGGATACCGGGGGTAATAGGTACTATACTTCTGACAGGTGGCTGCGGAATTATTGGTGCAATCGCCAGCGAATTATTTGGAAAAATAACGACGAAGCAAACTTGGGCTGGTGCGGTCGCTGCGTGGATTGTAGCTGGTACATATGGATTGGTTTATAAAAATTTAGGTTTTATCAGTCCCGCAGACTATTTCGCTATAATAGGCTTTAGTGCTGCTGCCGGAGCAGCCGCTGCAAAGGTTATCGGGAAGCCCTTTATCAATTTACGGTAGATGACAGATAAGTTGCATAAGTCAATTGCCACCAAAAATTGATGGTAAATTGACTTATGCAACGGGTTTAATATCACTGAGGAGCGACTTGCGCACACGCTTGACCACTTATATAAGCATGGCCAGTTTTCGTAAGTGGCCTTGCTTCAAGATTTAGACACAAAAGTTTTCCGTCAATGCGGACGCTACGGTCGTTTTTAGGGCCCGACCCTTCATTATGAGAATCTTGGGTGCAGCAGAAAGTCTGAGTTCCTGCAACCCATTTTTTGCCTATCGGCGGAGGATAACAGCCATTAGCCGGAGTATTTGCTCCTTGATTACTGCTTGGAGCGTCAGCAATAATCAGGGGACCACAACTCAGATTGACTGCACAATCCTCTGGCTTCGTAGTACAGACATTACCAGCCAACGCGACGTGGCAATAGAACGAGAAAATTAAAAACCAGACAGATTTTTGCATCTTCACTTTGCTCCAAGGATAGATTTTAAAATATCTTATCGCGTCAAAGGCCGCTTGTCAATCCGCTCAAAGATGGAAATGCCGCCTCACCAAAATAAAAAAATATAAACCACAGAAATCCTCAATTCATTGTTTTTTAGGATATATTCTTTTATCTATCAATTATTCCTGGCGCGACGGCTAATCCGCCGCCGCCACTTGTTTCAAAATGGATCCCCTATGCGGCACTAATATTGCTCAATAAGGATAATAGTGAAGCCGCGCCGTCCTATATCTCATCCCCTATGAGACTCCCCCTGACAGAACCATGGTGAGAAAAAGCCGTGTTCATCACCGGCTTTTTTTTACCACACGATTGTTTCACAGCGCACAGGCCGAATAATCAGCGGCGTCAGCAGGAGCGTCAAGTTTCAGGGCGGATTTGGCCTGGGTTTCAGGTTGTTCCGGTCATACCTCATGGCAAGCGTGACCCATTGAAAATGCGTGAAAAAAAAATCCGGAAGTTTTGAATCGCGGAACAAGCATAGGAAACAGGCAAACCTTTGATAAGCCGGCTGTCCGGCCCTGACCGCTTCGAATGGCCTGACCCGCATCAACGCACGCGCGCGTCCGGCCGCATCGTCCGGACATGCCACATCCGCTCCCATCTCGCGCGCATTCCCCGCCCAGTACGAAAGCCACAGGTTGGGCACGGATCGCCTGCCTCGTGCGGTGGCTTGCCCGCCCAGGCCCAGGAACTGGGGGGCGCGGAGAGGGGATGGCGGCTGGCGGAGAGGTGGTGCGTCAATGGCCACGCACCCGGCAGCCAACCCCGCGCCAACGCCACCGGCGTGCCAGATTTTCGCGCCATCGCGGCGGATCGCGTGGTCACGCCCCCTGGCGCCGCGGGTGTTCCCGCGAACCCGCACGAACACATGCCCGGTCTCCCTCTCAGCAACAACGCGATCGACGGCCTGATCGCGTATATCCTCTCGTCGCGCGGCGGACAGGCGGGGACGGGATTGGATTTCGCCTTTCTCCCATGATAAACTGCGGCATGGCATCCGATCACCCAAATCCATCTGACAAGGCGGCGGACCACGATGCCGCCTGGGTTTTCCTGGAAAGGCTGCGTGGCACGTACGATGTTGTCGAGGCGATCCTGTTCGGATCGCGCGCGCGCGGCGACAACGGGCCGGACAGCGACCTCGACCTCGCGGTCGTACTGGGCGGGCGGCGGGGCGATTTCATTGACACCAGGCTGGACATGGCGGGCACGGCCTTTGATGCGATGCTGGAAACCGGCGTTCTGGTTCAGGCTTTTCCGTTGTGGGACGACGACCTGGCCCATCCCGAACGGTTCACGAACCCCGCCTTGATCCGCACCATCGCCGAGCACGGAATGGGCGTGGGCGAGGCGTGCATCTGCCCGCCGATGGCCGCCATCGGCAACGCCATCGAAAGCGCCACCAAGACCCGGATGACGCATCTGCCGATGTCCCCGCCGCGCGTGCTGGCGGCGATGTCGGGCGGGAAATGACCGCCACGGTTTCCTTCACCTCGGGCTTCGCGCGCCGTTATACCAACGGCGTGCGGGAGTTCGCGGCGGAAGCGACCAACCTGCGCGGTGTGATCCGCGCCATGGACGCGCTGTTCCCCGGCATCGCCCATGCGCTTGAGGAAGAAACGACCGTCGCGATCAACGGGGAAATGCATGAGACCGGGTGTTTCCAGCCGGTGCCGCCAGGGGCGGAGGTGTTTTTCATTCCGCGTCTGGAGGGGGGGTGATCCACCTTCGCGTCTTGATCCGGGTCAGGATCATCCCACTTGCATACTGTATGAAAACCTTGATGGCCGCCAGGCGGCGGCGTGCCGGAAGCGGGGTCAGCGGCCCATGGGCGCTGGCTTTGCTTCTCTCCTTCACGTTCTTTTCCCTGTTGTCGCCCGCCAAGGCCGCTGACCCTGGCGACCCGGTCGCCGGACGCCGCCTGGGGGAGGCATGGTGCTCCAACTGCCATGTACTGGATACCAGCCAACGGGCGACCGTGACCGGCGCGCCCTCTTTTGCCTTCATCGCCGCGAACCGCGCGATCTCTCCCATGGCCTTGCGGGCGTTTTTTCAGACGCCGCATGACCGGATGCCCGATCTTCATCTCAGCAATACCGAGATGGACGATCTGATCGCCTATATCTTGTCGCTCCGCGGGAACTGAACACGGTCCCGAAGAGGGCGTGAGACGTATCTTCTTCGTCCGTTATCCTGGCATCTGTTATCCTGGCGCCGTCCTCCTGGCCACGAGAGACCCGCATGCCGGTGAGACCAGTGTGGCGGCCGCGGGTTCATCGTGACAGGAGAACCATCGGCTCTGTATAGTCCTGGGCATGGACTGCAAAGGCTGAACCGCGCCATGACCGACACGATTCTGGCCTTCATCCAGGCACACGCCTTCTGGGCCGCGCCGATCACCTTCCTGCTGGCGTTTGGCGAGTCGCTGGCGGTGATTTCCTTGTTCCTGCCCGCCACGGTAATGCTGGTGGCGATCGGCGGCCTGATCGGGGTGGCGCACATTCCGCTCTGGCCCATCGTGTTCGCCGGTTTTCTGGGCGCGGTGATGGGGGATTGGCTGTCGTACACGGTGTCGCGTCATTACAAGGATTCGATCGCCTCCGTCTGGCCCTTGTCGTGTTACCCCGAGACGCTGGCGAAAGCCCAGGCGCTGTTCCGGAAATGGGGGGCGTTCGGGGTGTTCATCGGGCGGTTCTCGGGGCCATTGCGGGCGGTGGTGCCGCTGGCGGCCGGGATGAGCGAGATGCCGTGGGTGCCGTTTCAAATCGCCAACGTTACTTCAGCGGCGGTCTGGGCCGTGGGTTTGCTGGCGCCGGGCGTGGTGCTGGCGCACTGGTTCTGGTGAGCACGCGGGCCGCGCCCCAAACCCCATGGATCGCGGTCCAGGGACCGCGTCCGTCATGCGAAGCATGCCCAGGTATGACGTGGGGGTTCCGGGGGTAAAGCCCCGGACGGGTTTCAGGGCAGCACCCTGACCTTGCCGTTTTTTTGCCTTCTCCCAACACCCCAAACCACGCCCCCAACATTTCTCACGGAGCCGCATAAGACGATGGACCGCCTGCTGAACGGCTACAAACGTTTCCGTAACGACATCTGGCCCGAACGCCGCCGGTTGTTCGAAACCCTGGCGGATGACGGCCAGCAACCCCGCGTCATGGTGATTTCCTGCGCCGACAGCCGGGTCGATCCTGGCATGATCTTCGACGCCGGACCAGGCGAATTGTTTGTTGTCCGGAACGTCGCCAACCTGGTGCCGCCGCACGCGCCGGACAGTGCTTATCACGGCACCAGCGCCGCGCTCGAATTCGGGGTGCTCATGCTGAAAGTGCGTGACATCCTGGTGATGGGCCATGCCTTGTGCGGTGGCGTGCGCGCTTTGCTGGAAGGCTCGCGGGCGGAGGCGACCGATTTCATCGCGCCCTGGATTAGCCTCGCCGCGCGGGCCAGGGACCGGGCGCTGCTGTGCGACGACGCCCAGGAACGGCAGTTGTGTTGCGAAAAAGAAACGGTAAGGGTGTCTCTGGAGAATCTCATGACATTCCCCTGGATCGCCGGGCGCGTGGCGGCGGGCGATCTGCGGCTGCATGGCGCGCATTTCGACATCCGGACGGGGGAACTCAGCCTGCTGCGCGCGGAGGGACATTTCACGGTGGAGCCGTGAGGCCAGTCATGGTGCATGGTGTGTCAGTTCATGGCAAACACGAATGGGCATCAGTGGCTTTTTTAATCGATAAAGACCAAAGATTTTAGATGCCTTATCTTAACGTTCGTGGAATTTAAAAGTGTTTGATCTTGATGATTTTTTCCATGATATAAAATATGGATTTAATCTGTTCGCACCATAGACCTGTTGCGTAAGTCGGTTTTAGCCATTGATTTTGTTGACAAAAAACCGACTTATGCAACAGGTCTCATGTATCCATGGTTCCATTGCCCCATCCCCCGTCATCCCCCGGCTCGACCGGGGGATCTGTACCAGCACCGTGCCGCGCGAGATCCCCCGGTCGAGCCGGAATGACGGGGGAAAGGGGATGGGTCA
>JAYVCG010000196.1:0-2609 GCA_043750075.1 Acetobacteraceae bacterium
CCGCGGCCCAACCGTGGACGAGGCGGCGCTGATCAAGGCGCTGGATGAAAAATGGATCGCCCATGCGGGCCTGGACGTGCTGGAGCAGGAACCACCGGGAGACAACAACCCGCTGCTGAAAATGAGCAACGTGACGCTGTCCGCCCACACCGCCTCGGCATCTTCCCGGTTTGACCCCGCCCGCAAGCGCCGCGTCGGCCAGGAGCTGGCGCTGTCGGTTGCCGGCAAATGGCCGATGAGCTGCGTCAATCCGGCGGTGCTGATGAAGTCGGACCTGCGCCGCTGGCAGCCGATTTCCATGGAGCGCGGCCCCAACAGCTGATGTTCTCGCTCCATAATCGTCTCGCTTTGGTCACGGGAAGCTCCCGTGGCCTGGGTGCGGCGATCGCCCACGGGCTGGCTCGCGCCGGCGCCCGGGTGATCCTGCATGGGCGCGATCCGGCGGCACTGGAAGCGCAGAAATCCCTCTGCGGCGCCGTCGATACCCTGCGGTTCGATGTCACCGATGAAGCGGCGGTGCTCGCCGGCTTTGCCGAAATCACGGAACGCCACGGCGCATTGGACATCCTGGTCAACAACGCCGGCATCATTCCGCGCAAGCCGTTGCTGGAGACCACCGATGCCGATTGGCAACGGGTGATCGACATCAACCTGACCGCCTGTTTCCGCCTGTCGCGCGAAGCCGCCCGGATGATGGTCCCGCGCCAGACGGGAAGAATAATCATCGTCTCCTCCGTCATGGGCCAGGTCGCGCGACCCGGCATCCCCGGCTACATCACCGCCAAGGCCGGGCTGTATGGCATGACCAGGGCGCTGGCGGTGGAGCTGGCGCCGCACAACATCACCGTCAACGCGCTGGCACCGGGTTTCTTCCCAACCGAGGCTACCGAGGCGTTGCACGCGGACGAGAAATTCAACCAGTATATCGCCGGGCGCGCGCCGATGGGCCGCTGGGGCCGGCCTGAAGAGCTCGCCGGCCCGGCCGTGTTTCTGGCTTCCGACGCCGCATCCTTTGTCACCGGCCATGTTCTCATGGTCGATGGCGGCCTGACCGCCGCGATGTAGGCCGGCCGAAAAGTTTGGCCAACCCTGCAGCGGAGCGTATCCTCACCGGTCTGGACAGGGCGAGACGAGATGACCGACCCACACCCAACGACCTCCGGCGTGCTGGAAACCTCGCTGTATGTCGCCGATATCGGCGTATCGCAGGCATTCTACACGCGGATTTTCAGCTTCAAGACCTTCTTCCACGACCACCGCATGTGCGCGATGGGGCTACCAGGCGCGCAGGTGCTGCTGCTGTTCCGGATCGGTGCGACCGATCACCCCGCGCCGGCGGCCGATGGCCTGATCCCGCCGCATCATGGCAGTGGCAATCTGCATGTATGTTTCGCCATCGCGACGGACGCGCTGGCGGATTGGGAGGCGCATCTAGCCCACGAGGCGGTGACGGTGGAGGCTCGCCTGCATTGGCCCCGCGGGTCCACCAGCCTGTATTTCCGCGATCCCGACGGGCACTCGCTGGAGGTCGCCACCCCGGGGTTATGGCCAAACTATTGAGGTAGGGCTTTCCCAACAAAACCGGGGCACCCGTGCCACGAGCGCCCCGTTTTCCCGCCAGCTTCCGAGTTAGGGATCAGAAGCCCAGGACGACGTCCGCGCCGAAGAAGAAGGCGCCGTTGTCCTTGCCGTCATTGAACGGCTTGCCGCCGCTCAGTGCGTTATCGTAGCGGATTTCCGGGCGGATCAACAACGTGGTGATCGCGGAGGGCACTTCGGGCTTGTAGGTGAAGCCTACCGTGATGGCACCGTAGGTTGTGCCTTTGGACGCGCCGACGACGGTTGCGGGCGGACGGCCACCCAGAGCCTGCACGGGTCCAAGGCTGTTCGGGAAGGCGCCGACGAAGAAGTTGTTCTGGTCGCGGAAAATCTCGCCGCGGGCACTCACCGCGAACGTATCGGTCAGCGCATAGGTCACATACTGCGCGCCGCCATAACCGTCCGCGCCCTTCTGACCGTTCGTGTTGCTGCCAAAGTCGTCGTGAATCCAGTTCAGCTCGGTGGTGAAGGAAAGCTTTTCGTCGTATTTGTAGGTCATGACGAAGTCATTGGTGTACCGATAATACTTATCGGTGTTCGGCACCGTGAGCGCTGGATTTTCGGGGCCAAAACGCGACAGCGCCAATAGTGTCAGGTTGCCGTCCATCAGAGTGCTGCCGAGGCCAACAACACCGGCGATGGCGGTGTTGTTGTCGCCGCTGCCAAAGCTGGTTTGATTGCCCGTATCAATCTGAAGGTAGACATCCAGCTCAGGGATGACATGAACGATCGACTGGATTCCCGTGTGCTTGAACGGGATCGCATAGTTGAAGATGTAGGTATGCGAGTAGAACGTGTTGGTCGATGGATCGATCGTCTCGGCACCGAACGGCGTGACAAACTGGCCAACGGTAAAATCAACGCCGCCTTCGGTCAGCCAAGGCGTATGGGCGAGGAACGCGGCCGTGACGACGTCGAACTGCTGGCGCTGGGACGTAACGCGGTCAAGTTCCTTCAGGAAATGCGTGTAACGCGCGTCGGTGCCGTACATCCCCTGCAGCTTGAAGCCG
>JAYVCG010000197.1:0-3575 GCA_043750075.1 Acetobacteraceae bacterium
AATCCGCATGGCGAAGCTGTATTTTCCGCAAGTACGAGAATTCTTCTTCGACGACGACACCTTCACCGACGATTTGCCGCGCGCCGAGGCCATCGCGCGTGAGCTTGGCAAGATGGGCGTCACCTGGTCCTGCAACGCCAAGGCCAATGTGCCGCGTGAGACATTGAAGGTGCTGAAGGATAACGGGCTGCGGTTATTGCTGGTCGGGTATGAAAGCGGCAATCAGCAAATCCTGTACAACATCAAGAAGGGCATGCGGATCGAGGTCGCCCGCAAATTCACCCAGGATTGCCACGAGCTGGGGATCAAGATTCACGGCACCTTCATCCTCGGTCTGCCGGGTGAGACGAAGGACACCATCCAGGAAACGATCCGCTTCGCCACCGACATCAATCCGCACACGATCCAGGTTTCGCTCGCGGCGCCCTATCCCGGCACGTTCCTGTACAAGCAGGCGGTGGAGAATGGCTGGCTCGATGTGGAGCACGCCGAACTGGTGGACGGCAGCGGCGTGCAGATCGCGCCTCTGTCGTATCCGCATTTGTCGCATACCGAGATTTTTGACAACGTGGAGACGTTCTACAAGAAGTTCTATTTCCGGGCGCCGAAGATCGCCTCCATCGTGGGCGAGATGGTGCGCAGTCCGCAGATGATGAAGCGGCGGCTGCGGGAAGGGGTGGAATTCTTTCAGTTCCTGCGCGAGCGGCACAACAAGGCGGTGTGAGGCCGGGTTGATTTTCAGCGCCATCCTGGGTGAGAGACGTATTTTTTTGTAACTGCCCAGGTGGCGCGCCTGGATCAGGCGATCTGGAGTTCCGCCATCAGACGATCGGGCCGGCTTGCCAATGCCTGTAAGATATCCCACCCCTGCTTTCTCGCCGTCGAAAGCAGCGATCTGATCACGGCGAAATCCTCCGCACCATCAGCAGACCTGAAGCCACCGGAAATCTTCTGTCGCAATTTCATCATCCGCCCGTCCCGTTCCGCCAAATTGTTGGTGAACGGCAGCGTTGGATCGGACAGGAAGCGCAACACATCAATCCCACGGACGCGGAGACGAAGCAGAAGATTGTGGCCGGTCCGGCGCGGCACGCGGCCCCGGCGTTTGCGTGCGGTGGAGATCAGAGCGGGTTGTGCTTCGTGGAATGCGAATCCTTCCGTGAGAACGGCGTCGTAACATCGTTCTGTCAGCGCGATGAACCGGGGGGATAATGTCACGCCTTGTTCGCGCGCGAGGTTCGATGCGTGACACGCCCGCCGCGACAGATGTTGCATCTTGCGCGCCCAGTCTTCTTTCTCGATCTCGACCAACGCCTGAAGTTCGCGCAGATGGTGTGCGTTGCACAAAGCGTGCAAAACGCCTTTCAGGGTGTAGTACGGTTTCCAATGGAGAGTGCTACCTTGAGATAGATAGATTGGCTCTTGGTAAAAATTCAGATGGCCGGAGTTCCGGTATTGGTATTGGAGGGGATATGCCCATTTTTCTTGCCCATGACCACCACCATGCATGAAGTGAGGCTGTGCTCCACGGCCAGGCGCTCACATCACCGGGATATGGCGAGAGCCAAACTGTCTATCTCAAAGTAGCACTCTCTCGCCTGGAAGAAAACCGTCAGGGCGCCGCCCTGAAACCCGCCAGGAGGCGCTGCCTCCTGGACCTCCGCCAAAGGCTCGCCTTTGGAAACCATCCAGGGAGAGCGCCCCGGCCTTCCTTCAGGTGTTCACCGCTGCCCGTTGAACACCGCGGCGATTTCGTCCAATGCCGCCGGGTCCTCAATGGTTGGCGGCACGGGTGCGCTTTCCCCATCGGCGATCCGCCTCATGGTGGCGCGCAGGATCTTGCCCGATCGTGTCTTGGGCAGACGGAGCACCACGCGCGCGTCACGGAATGACGCCACCGGACCGATACGGTCGCGCACCAGCGCCACCAGTTCGCGCGCGATGTCCGCGTGCGGGCGGTTCACGCCGTTCTTCAGCACCACGAGCCCGATCGGCGTCTGGCCCTTGATGTCATCCCTCGCCCCGATCACGGCGCACTCGGCCACATCCGCGTGGGAGGCAAGCACTTCCTCCATCGACCCGGTGGACAGGCGATGGCCCGCGACGTTGATGATGTCGTCAGTGCGGCCCATGACCCGGACATCGCCCAAAGCGTCCACCACGCCCGCGTCGCCGGTGCGATACCAGCCGGGGAAATCGGACAGGTAGGACGCGTGATACCCCGCGTCATTCCGCCACAAGGTCGGTCCGCAGCCGGGCGGTAAGGGCAGGCGCACGCTGAGATTGCCGGTGACGCCGGGCGGCAGCACATGCCCGTCATCGTCCAGCGCGTGCAAATCATAGCCCGGACAGGCCCGCCCGCCCGAGCCAGGCTGAAAGGGGAACAGCCCGTATTCCCGGAACCCGGCGGTGATGGCCCAGCCGGTTTCGGTTTGCCACCAGTGATCGACGACGGGGATTTTCAGCAGATCGTGCGCCCAGATGGCGGTGGGCGGATCGCAGCGTTCGCCCGCGAGATACAGAGCCTCCAGCTTCGACAAATCGTACCGGGCGACGAGCTTGCCCTCCGGGTCCTGCTGCCTGATCGCGCGCATCGCCGTGGGCGCGGTGAACAGCACCTTGACCCCGTGTTGCGCGCAGACCCGCCACAGCGCGCCCGCGTCGGGGGTGCCCACCGGCTTGCCCTCATACAGGATCGTGGTGCATCCCCGCAGCAGCGGCGCGTAGACGATGTAGCCATGCCCCACGACCCAGCCCACATCGGAGGCAGCCCAGTACACGTCCCCCGCCTCGCAGCCATAGATCATCTTCATGGAGTTCCACAGCGCCACCGCGTGGCCGCCATTGTCGCGCACCACGCCCTTGGGACGGCCCGTGGTGCCGGACGTGTACAAAATATACAGCGGGTCGGTGGCCAGCACCGGCACGCAGGCGTGCGGCGCGGCGGCGGCCTCGGCTTCCAGCAGATCGTGATCGCGGCCGGGGGTCAGTTCAATCGGGCACTGGGGCCGTTGCAGGATCAGACAGGCATCGGGCTTGTGCGGCGACAGCGCGATGGCGCGGTCCAGCAGCGGTTTGTATTCGACGATCCGGCCCGGCTCCAGCCCGCAGGAGGCGGAGATGATGACTTTCGGCGTGGCGTCCTCGATCCGCGCCGCCAGTTCCGCCGCCGCGAAGCCGCCGAACACCACCGAATGAATGGCGCCCAGACGGGCGCAGGCGAGCATGGCGATGGCCGCTTCCGGCACCATCGGCATGTAAATCACCACCCGGTCGCCGCGCTCCACGCCCAGACCGGCCAGCGCGCCCGCGAGTTTGGCGGTGCGGGTCTGCAATTCGGCGTAGCTGAGCGTCACCACCGCGCCGGTCATCGCGCTGTCCCAGATCAGCGCGGGCTGATCGCCGCGGCCCGCCTCCACATGCCGGTCCACGCAGTTGTAACAGGTGTTGAGCATCCCGCCCGCGAACCACTGGCCATAGGCGCCCAGGGAAGAGTCGAACACGCGGTCCCAGGGTTTGGTCCAGGTGATGCCCTGGGCGGCGGCGGCCCACCAGGAATCGGGGTCGCGTTGCCA
>JAYVCG010000198.1:0-7824 GCA_043750075.1 Acetobacteraceae bacterium
AACGCGGCGGAGTTCGAGGTTCCGGCGGGCATGACCCCTCCCCTGCCGCCGCGTGCCCCAGGAACGAACGCCGGAACCGCGCCATGATCCCGCCCTCGCTACCGCGCGCCGGGGAGAACCCTGGCATGACAATCAAACACATCGACATCCGCGTGCTGAAAGTGCCGCTGGAGCACGCCTATCGCGCGGGCGGGCGGGCCGTCGGCGCCAACTGGCACGTCATGGCCGAGATCACCACGGAAGCAGGCGTCACCGGCTTCGGCTACATCGTCGTGCTGAACGAAATGCTCATCCGCGCCGTCGCCGCCGCGACACGGGAACTGGCCCCACTGCTGACCGGCCTGAGCGTCGCCGAACCCGAGGCCGCCTGGCGCACACTGGCCCATGCCGGCGACTGGGCCGGGCCGGGCGGGGTGCTGCATCACGCCATCGCGCCGCTCGACATCGCGGTCTGGGATGCGTTCGGCAAGACGCTCGGGTTGCCGGTGTCGCGGCTTCTGGGCGGGGCGCGGGACCGGCTGCCGGTCTACGCCTCGGACGGATTCTGGTACAGTTTGAGTCTGGACGACCTCGCCGCCTCGGCGAAGCGGGCCTTCGACGCCGGGTTCCGGGCGGTGAAGCTGCGCGTCGGTAATGAGGCGCACCCGGATGGCGAGGCTGGACGCGTACGCGCGGTGCGGGAGGCGGTCGGCCCCTCCGTCGCGATCATGGTGGACGCGACGGAAACCTGGGCCGTGGACCGGGCGATCCGGACGGGGAAAGCGTTACAGGAGGCCGGGGTGATCTGGCTGGAAGACCCGGTGTCCCACACGGATGTCGCGGGCATGGCGCGGGTCGCGGCGGCGCTGGACATCCCGGTGGCGACCGGGGAGCATTTGTACCAGATCGCCGATTTCACCCGGTTGCTGGAAGCCCGCGCCACGGGGGTCGCGTTGATCGACCTCGGGCGGATCGGGGGCGTGACGCCGTGGCGGCACGCCGCGTCCGTGGCGCACGGGTTCGGGGTCCAGGTCGGCGGGCATGTGCTGCCTGAGATTCATGTGCATCTGCTGTGCGCCGTGCCGAACGCGCGGGTGGTTGAGTACGTGCCGCGCTCCGCCGCGCTGCTGCGGGCGATGCCGGAGATCGTCGAGGGGTCTTTGGTGGTGCCGCCCGGCGGCGGGTTCGGGCTGGAACTGGACCAGGGGGCGGTGGAGCGGTTCAGCGTGTGAGGGTGTGGGGGAGAGGAAGGCACCACACCAGGTCACGCCTCCATCGCGGCGACAGGCCGGCGAGCGTTCGGGCACCATCCAGCTCTCCCTACCAGCACGCCGGCCGCCGTCGCGTTTTGGCGAACGCCAGACATCGCCGGCGACGCCCTGGAGACCGGCCTGTTCAGATGCGGACACTCCGATCCACTCGCGAACTCGGGCGCAGCGAAAACCGATATTACCGTCGCGGTTCGCAGGGTCGTTCTGGTTGCGGCACGCCGCACGCGCGTTCCTCGCGTCGTTGTTCCATGACCCGCCGCGCATGACGCGGTTCGCGGCGCCTTCACGGCCTGTCTCCACCCTTCACGCTAAAGCGCCGCCAGGGCGGCATCAAGCGGCCGTCTTCGCAATTGCTCCCGCCGCCATGCCACCGCGTCGGCGTGAACCGTCAGCGACAGCGCGCTCGCATACGCCGCTTGCAGGCATGGCGCATCAGTCTCTCCGTCCAGCCAGGCACGTTCGGCCCTCTGGCGCAGGATGCCATAACGCCGGCGACGGCGCCGGGAGAGTAACAACCGGGACGGCAAAACCCGGAATCCGCAAAAACTCAGCCCATCGCGGCAGCGCCCAACCCGGACTGGCTCCTTCATCGTCAGGTGCAAGACTTCGGCGAGGTAATCGCGGGCTGTCCCGCACGCTGCGCGAGCGGAAGCACGGTCATCGGTCCACCAGACCAGATCGTCCATGTAACGCACGAAGCCACGCATCCGGAGAACCTCCAACAAGTGGCGATCGAGACCACCCAGGTAAAAATTGGCGAAATGCTGGGAGGTCAGTGTGCCAATCGGCAGCCCCCGGCCTGGGGCGTCCTCATGCGCGCGGACGATCCGGGCGAGCAGCGTCAACAGCGCCCGATCCCGGAACTTCCGTTCCAGCAGCCCGAGCAAAATGTCATGATCGATGCTGGCGAAATAAGCCTGCACGTCGATCTGTCCAAACCACTCGTACCGGCCCGCGTGCCTCTGGGCGCGGCGCACGGCGGCCAGCGTGCCCTTGCCCGGACGGCAGGCATAGGTGTCGAACACCAGCGCGCGATCCAGCACCGGCCCGACATGCGCCATGATCGCGTGATGCAGCACGCGGTCCCGGAAGCAGGGCGCGTGGATCAGGCGCGGTTTGGGATCGTAGATACGGAAACGGCGCATCGGCCCCGGTGTCAGAGTGCCCGCCAGCAAACCACCGCGCAGAACGGACAGTTCATGGTCGAGGTTGGCGCGGAACGCCTCGACATCGCCCTTGCCGCGTTTCCCCTTCGCGGCGGCATGAAACGCATGGGTGAAAGTGTCGAAATCGGCGATCTCGGTCAGACCGATGGCGCTACGTTTCATGAGGTTCGGATAACGGTTCCGGCAGGGCCGCATCGATGAGGATACGGAGAAACGCCGTCCCGTGTTTCTCGACCCTGGCCTCGCCGACACCGGGGATTTCCTGTAGCGCGGCGGCCGAGGTGACACGGCGGCGCACCATCTCCGCCAGTTGGTCGTTGGTGAACAGCGCGTAGGCGGGAACGCCCTCGGCGTCGGCGGTTTCCTTACGCAGGGCGCGCAGGCGGGCGAACACGGCGAACTCGGGCGCGCTGAGTATGTCCCGGAAGTCGATCTTACCGCGCCGGCCCGCCGGAGTCCGCGCTGGCTCGGCCTGCCCGCCACTGTCGAAACAGACACAGACAGCCCAGGCGCTGTTGACGCCATCGCTGATGAACTGCCGCTCGACCGACAGGATACGATGGCCGGACAGGAACCGGTTCAGCTCCGAGGCCATTGAATCGCCACCATGGATCGGTATGGTGAAAAACTTAAATCTCATTATTTATACAAATCCCATCGCTGTACCGGGGTACCGCTCACCTCCGCTACGGGCTGGTCGTCGCCGCTGGCTCGCTCCACTCGCTGGCGCTTGCTCCTCCCTGCCCTTCGCTCCGGTTCGCTTGTTCGCTGTTCTGAACTCGGGCGCAGCGAAAACCGATAAAACCGCCGCGGTCCGCAGGGGCGAGCCGGTTGCGGCACGCCGCACGCGCGAGCCTCGCGCCGACGTACCATGACCCGCCGCGCAAGACGCGGTCCGCGGCGCCGCGGGCCGAGTCGGGAACCGAGTCAGCATCCAGCCACACGGACCCGTTGGTTGGCGCACCGGTATAATCGCCGTGCCAGTGATCCTCACACCACTCCCACACATTGCCGAGCATGTCGTACAGCCCCCAGGCGTTCGGTTCTTTCCGCCTGGCCGGATGTGTCCCGGCCTTTGTGTGCTCATATTGTTTCCCCGGCCAACCACTGGAGTCGTCACCATCGTCCAGTTCGAAATCCACGCCGCTGTTGCCGCCATACCAGGCAATCGGGTCCAGCACGGGCGCGTTGTTATCGCCCAGGATTTCGATCGGTCCGGCATAGGTGGCGGTTTTCGTGCCGGCACGGCAGGCGTATTCCCAGCGCGCCTCCGCGGGCAGCGTCAGGTCCAGACCCGGCACACGCGCGTTCACCTGGGCCAGAAAGCGGTGGGCATCCTGGAACGACACGGTTTCCACCGGTCGGTCGGGGGATTTGAACTCACTGGGGTTATCGCCCATCACCGCCTCCCATAGCGCCTGGGTGCAGGGCGTGTCGAACAGCCAAAAGCCTGCCGCGATCGTTACCGCATGGCGTGGGCCTTCGTCATCGAACCGGCCCGGTTCCCGCTCCGGTGAGCCCATCGTGAAACGGCCGGGGGGAATCCAGCGCATGCGCTGCGTGACCGCGGTGCCGGGGATACGGAACGAGACCCATTTCCCGTGACGGTCGCGGCCCCAGTCCTCGGCCCAGGCGGGGTGGGCGCCGGACCAGAAGGCGGCGCGGAGTCTGGGGGGGAAGCGGGTCGCGCGGTCGTGGATCGTGCCGTCCAGCATCTTCGCGGTCACGCCCTTCGCGCGGGACAGGTTGGCGCCGGTCAGGTCAGTGCCCATGAGCGCGGCGCCCGAGAAATCGAACCCGGCCAGATCCTGGCCGCGCAGATCGGCGCCCCGGATCACCGCGCCCCGGAACGCCGTCGCCGGGTCGAGTTCCGCCAGCCCCACCAGTTCCACAAACCCCAGGCCGCGCGCGTGCGCCACGGCGGCGAGGCGGCGCAAATCGTCGCGTGTCAGGGGCATGGGCTGGCCGTGCCTCCCGTTCCGCGGTTCCGGCTTGTGTGAGAAAAAGATAATGACACCACAAAGGCACAAAGACACAAAGAAGGGGTTTTTCGTGAGCCCCGGTTCCCTTTGTGCCTTTGTGTCTTTGTGGTGTCATTATTCTTTGCCCGCCACACGGCACGGCCCGGATGAGGGGACACCCGCCCCCGCGAAATCCGAAACGACACCGTATTCATGCGAGGGGCTTCCGCACACCCGGCCGCACTGTTTCCCGTGCCACGATCAGGCGTTTCTTCTTGTCCTGTTCAATGGAGCCGCCAAAAATCGCATCCAGCACCGCCTTCTGCGTCTCCGTCACCTCCTGGGCTTCGCGCGGCGTCACTTTGAAGCCGTCCCGCTTCACGCGGACCGAGAATGTGATGGGACCATCCTCCCCCAGAGGTTCCAGCGTGACCTTGGGTTCCTCGCCCAGGGGGGTGCCGTCGATGCGGTTTTGCGCGTCCACCGGCCCGATGAGGAGGACGCCGCCAGGGGTCGCGTCCGGTTTGACGTGCGGATGTCTCTTGTTGCGGAAGACGGAGTCCTGGGTTGGCCGCCAGTGGAGGGATTCGACGATGACATAAGGCGCGGTGACGCCGATCTCGATTTCCTGCCCGCCGTGCTCGCATTCCGTGTCGGGATGGATGTTCAGCGTGTAGCCAACGATCAGGTTGCCGTTGTTGTCCGGTATTGGCTGGCTGACCGCGAGATCGACGATTTCCGCAAAATCGCTGAAGTGTTCTGGTTTGATGGTGCGTGACGGAGGCGGTTGCGGTTCGTCCTGGATGAAGCCGCGCGCGTGGCGCCAGGCGATTTTCATGGCTTCCCTGGCCTCGGCGTAGCGCGCGCCGTCGCCGAAGAAAGTGCGCAGCAGCGGAATGATGTTGTCTGGCGTGACGGGAGTGTCGCGGTTGCGCCAGCCCCGGACGGTGGCTTCGGTTCCATGGGCCTTGTCCGCGAATTTTTGGTTGGTCCAGGGCCGCCAAAAATTTTCCGGCGTGCCGTCCGCCCGTTGCCCCAGGTTCAACGCGTCATCAATCAACGCGCCAAGATGCTGGCGCCGCGCCAGCAACTCCGGACGAGAACGGGACGCCATTGCGATCCTCCACGATGGGCCACGGTCCGTCGCGATCGGCGACGGTGTGCGTGGTCTAATTGGCTGGCTCCCGGCACGAAGGAGCCATCCCATGGAACATACGACACCCTTGATCCTGGACGCCACGGTGTTCTGGCTGTTCGTCCTGGCGTTCGCCCGCCCGGCGCTTTACCTGGCCGCCGCCGTGGTGGCGTATTACGCGCACAAATGGATGCCGCTGGTTTATGTCGCCTTCGCGATCATCGCCCTCATGGGACATTGAATCCGGTCCTGAGTTCCAGGCCCATCCTCACCGCGAACAGGATGGGCCTGGATCATCCCATCACGTCCACGACACGTTCCACGGATAGGGCGAGGTCGATTCCAAAATGCCCGTCAGTCCTTTCCGGTGCGCGGTCAGAATGAAGAACCGGCCCAGTACCACGGTGGGGGCCGCGTCCAGCGCGTGCTGGTGCAGGGCGCGGACGATCTGCATCCGTTCTTCGGCGGTCGCCACCGTGGTCCATTGTTCGGCCATTTGCTCGATCTTGTCGTCGGTGAACCAGCCAGCCCAGCCTTTGGCGCCGAGGCCGCGCAGGACGGGACTGATGGCGGGGTTGATGAAGGATGTCCCAAGCCACCAGTTATGGAAGATGGACCAGCCGCCTTTGTCCGGCGGCTCGGCTTTGGTGCGGCGTTGCGCCAGCGTGTTCCAGTCCATGTCCTGGAGTTCGACGTTCATGCCAAGCTGGCGTAAATATTCATATGTGACCTGACCGAACGGGGCGATCGTCGGCACGTCGGCGGGGTTGATGATGACGACCTTTTCGCCCTTGTAACCAGCCGCGTCCAGCGCGCGTTTCGCGGCCTTGATGTCGCCGGTCATGCCGTCATTGCCGAGTTCCTCGCCGTACGGGGAACCGCACGGGAACAGCGCCTTGCAGTGGCGGTAGATGGACGAGTCATTGCCGGTGACGGCGCTCATGTAATCGTCCTGGTTCATGCCCAGGCGGACGGCGCGGCGGATGGCGGCGTTGTTGAAGGGGGGGTGGAGGTGGTTGAAGCGCATCGTGCCGAAGAAGCCGACGGTGTTGAAATTGGAGACCACGAGGTCGGGGTTCTTGCGCAGCAGGGGCAGCAGATCGGGCTGCACCTGTTCCCACCAGTCGACCTCGCCCTTCATCAGGGCGGAGGCGGCGGTAGAGGAATCGGGGATGATCTTCCATTCGTAACGCTCGATTTTCGCTACCTTGCCGCCGGAAGCCCAGTCGGGTTTTTCCTGACGGGGGACATAGCCAGAAAATTTCTCGTAGGCGCCGCTGCTGCCGGGCACGAACTCGTTCTTCAGGAAACGATACGGGCCGGAGCCGATCATCTCGGTGTTCGGTTTCGCCAGATCGGTGTTGGCGAGGCGTTCCGGCATCACCACCGGCAACATGCCGTTCGGTTTGGCCAGCGTATCGAGGATCAACGGGAACGGCCGTTTCAGTTTGATGGTGATCGTGCGGTCGTCCTGAGCGCCGAACGATTCCACGACCGCGCCGAGGGTCTGGCCATAGACATCGCGCGCGGCCCACCGGCGGAGGGAGGCGGCGGCGTCGCGGGCGAGGACTTTCTCGCCGTCATGGAACATCAGACCGTCGCGCAGGCGGATCGACCAGACGCGGCCATCGCCGGAGACCGTGGCGCTCTCGGCCATTTGCGGACGCGGGGTCTGGGTGTGGTCGATGCCGAACAGCGTGTCGAACACATAGTAACCGTGGGTGATCGATACCTGCGTGGTGGTCCAGGACGGATCGAGTACCGACAGATCGGCGGTGGGCACGTAGCGCAACAGTTTGTTGTCGCGGTTGGCGGCGATGGCTGGGCGGGCCGGTAAGGCGGCGGCCGCTGCTCCCGTGGCCAGTAAGGCGCGTCGGCGCATTCTTTCATTCCTCCCGTCGGGTTGGCTTACTTAGGCCAGGAAGAGGGCGGAGCGGAAGGCGGGAGTGTCCGCCCGGAACGTCCCACTGTGTTCATGGCAAAGGTTTTTCAACACGGAGGACACGGAGAACCACGGAGGCGCACGGAGAAGGGAGATATGGTGACCCGTGCCACGTTTCATGGGACATCCTCCGTGCGTCTCCGTGGTTCTCCGTGTCCTCCGTGTGGAGAATCTTTCCGGCGCCATGCACGCGGGTGAACTTTCCGGATGGACACGGGCAGGAGGCGCACCGGACAAGACCGGAGCACTGACGGGGCGTTCCCTTCAAGGGAAGTCTGGTGCGCCCGGTAGGACTCGAACCTACAACCGAGCGGTTATGAGCCGCCAGCTCTGACCAATTGAGCTACAGGCGCACCGTGGGGGGATCAGA
>JAYVCG010000199.1:0-13073 GCA_043750075.1 Acetobacteraceae bacterium
CAGCACCGCGATCGCCACCCTGTTCCTGGACAACGACCTGCGCATCCGGCGCTTCACCCCGCGCCTGCTGGAAATCTTCAAACTCCGCGAAGGCGACGAAGGACGGCCGATCAGCGACATCGTCACCCATCTGACCCGCGATGGACTGGGGCGCGACGTGGGGCAGGTGCTGCGCACCCTGGTCCCCATCGAGCGCGAGGTGACCGTGGCCGGAAATGGCATGATTTACCTGATGCAAATCCGTGCCTACCGGGACATTAACAACGTCATCGACGGCGCCGTCATCAGTTTCGTCGATATTTCCGAGCGCAAGAAATATGAGCAGGCACGCTCGCGGCTCGCGGCGATCGTCGAATCGTCGCAGGACGCGATCATCAGTCACGATCTGGATGGCATCGTGACAAGCTGGAACAGCGGCGCCGAGCAGCTTCTGGGCTACTCCTCCTCCGAGGCGATTGGCCGCCCGATGTCGGTGTTGCTGGCGGGGGCTCTGCCCGGCGAATGGGCGCATGAGCTGGCGCGGCTGAAAGAAGGCCAGCGCATCCCGCAATTCGACGGCATAAGGATCGCCAGGGGCGGCCAGTCCATCGAGGTTTCCGTCACCATCTCGCCGGTCCGGGAGGATGATGGACGCATCGCCGGAGTCTCAATGGTGATGCGGGACGTCAGCCAGCGCAAAGATACCGAACGCAAGGCGGCCTTGCTTCTGGGCGAACTCGATCACCGGGTGAAAAATATCCTGGCGATCGTGTCCGGGGTCATCTCGCAGACGCTGAGGGCCAACCTCACGCCCAAGGACTTCGCCGCCGAGATCGAAGGCCGCGTCCAGGCGATCGCCAAGGCGCACAGCCTGTTGACGCAGGCGGGGCACGGGGACATGTCACTGCGCGCCATCTGTGCGACGGAACTGGCGCCCTACGATCAGGCAACGGACGCGGTCCGCATCACCGGCGGCGATATCGCGCTGACCCCGAAGGCGGGGCTGGCCTTGTCAATGGCGATCCATGAACTGACCACCAACGCGGCCAAATACGGTGCGCTCTCGACGGAGGCCGGCCGCCTGACGGTTACCTGGAAAGTCACCGGCGCCACGGGCGGCCAGACATTGACCCTTAACTGGACAGAGGCCGGCGGCCCCAGGGTGGAGCCACCCGCACGGCGCGGGTTCGGGACGACGCTGATCGAGCGCGCCCTGGCGCACGGGCTCGACGCCACGGTGAACCGGGAGTTTCTGCCGTCTGGCGTGTGCTGCGCCATCGCGATACCCCTGACGGAAGATATCGGCCGCGTGGCCAGTGCCGGCGAAGCCGGGGAGCGGCACGATGCCCCCCGATGACCTGACGGGACGCCGTATCCTGGTGGTCGAGGATGACATCCTGATCGCCATGCTGATTGAGGAAATCCTACAGGATCTTGGCTGCGTCATCGTGGGTCCGGTCGCCACACTGGATGCCGCTCTGCGGCTGGCGGGCGATGAGGCGCTGGACGCGGCGGTCCTGGACGTGACCATCCGGGGCGGACAAATTTATCCGGCCGCGGAACGGCTGCTCGCGCGCGGCATCCCGTTCATCCTGGCGAGCGGCTATGGCGACTGGGCTCTTCCGGAAGCCTTCCGGAACATGCCCCGGCTGACCAAACCCTTCACGGCGCGGGACATCGAGGAGAAGATGAAGCTGCTTTTTCAGGTGGCCGCCTGACTGGCTGAGACACTGACCCAACCCGCGCATCCTGGGCGAGCCGCGCGCCGCTGGCGCCCATGACGCGGAAAGACGGCAGACTGACCTCGACCGTGGTGCCAACACCCTTGACGCTGCGCAGCGTCAGGTGCCCCCCATGCAGCTCCGCCATCCGGCGCGCGAGCGGCAAACCCAGGCCGGTACCCTCGAACGAACGCGCGAGGGAATTCTCCACCTGCCCGAACGGCTCCATCGCGATGACCACCTCCCGCTCGTCCATCCCAATGCCGGTATCCGCGACGATCACACAAAACGCGCCATCCGGCTCCCGCCGCGCCGAAATGGTCACGGAGCCGCCGCGTGGCGTGAACTTCACCGCGTTGGACAACAGGTTGATCAGAATTTGCCGCAGCTTGGTGGCATCGGCGTTCACCCATGGCAATTCCGCGGGCAGCCGCTGATCCAGCAGCACATTTCCATCCCGCGCCTGCCCGCGGATCGTCACCAGACTGTCCTCGATGATCTCCCGCATCGACACAGTCCGCTCGGCCAGGCTGGCCTTGCCGGACTCGACCTTGGAAAGATCCAGGATGGAATTGATCAGTTCCAGCAAATGACGGCCCGATTTCATGATGTCGCTGGCATGGGCGGTGGTCTGATCCGAAACCGCCGGCGACGATACCTGATGCAGGATCAGTTCGGAAAAACCAATCACGGCATGAAGCGGCGTGCGAAGCTCGTGGCTCATCTGCGCCAGGAACTGCGACTTCGCCTGATTGGCGGCCTCGGCGCGCGCGCTGCTCAGCAGGAGTTGCTGATTGACGGCGGCGAGTTTCCCCTGCTCCGACACCAAATCCATCCGCGCCGCCTCCAGCGCCGCGTGTTCCTGGGCCAGTTCGGTTTCTCGCTGACTGCGTCTGCGTATTTCGATGACGAGTAATAAATTGAGAGCGAACAGCAACACACTCGCGGCGATGCCGATGCCGATCACCAAAGTGCCATGCGCCCGCGATTCCGCCAGCTCGTCATCCAGGTTGAGGCCGAGAGCGACAATCAAGGGATAAACCGGCAACTGGCGCAGCGAATACAGCCTGAGCACGCCATCGACGGCGCTGGATCGCACGATGGCGGCCATGACGCCCGCTTCCGGCATCACCGGCCAGTCGCCGGTCATCGGCGCCGGCGGTTTATCCAGAGTCTCGCGCCCAAACCGCGCGCGCAACCGGCCATCCAATCCCACCAGAGCGATCAGGCCCCTGGCGCCCATGTCCACCGAACGGTGCAGCACGGTCAACTCACCGGGCGCCACAGCGAACACCAGAACCCCCAGCAGACGCCCCTCCGCGTCCTCCACGCGCCTGGAGACATGGATCATCATCTGCCCCACCACGCGGCTGATGACAGGCTCACCCACGAACAAACCAGCATCGCGGCGCAGGAGATGGATTTTGACATGCGCGCGGTCGCTCAGATCGATGCCCGTGGTCCCGGTGGGATAGGTGGTGCTCACCAGGCGCCCCTGAGCATCCACCAGACCGGCGTAAATGGTGGGACGCGCCAGGACCGGTAGCTCCTTCGTCCAGAGATCGAACCGGAAACCGGCCGGATCGGCCCGCATTTTCCGCGCTGTCAGGTCCATGGTGGCGTTAATCATGTCCAGGGTCTGAAACACCTGCTCGCACAGCGCGGCGCTGAGATTACTGGCGTCGGCGGTCGTGCGGGCGAGCGCCGTTTCCCGCGCCGACCAGGTGGAAATCAGGATCGCCAGCCATAAAAAGGCCATCAGGCCCAGGGACGCGAGGCTGACCCAGAGTGCCAGGGCGGCAGCGTGACGCCGCGCGGTGTTTATGTCCCAACGCGCGGGATCGGTGGGACGCTCGGTCCGGGTGGTGGGAGGCGTCATGATTCGGCTGCTGCTTGGACGTGTGATGTATCGCATGGCGATACAGCGCCGTAAACATGGGGAACATCAACGCATCAGGGCCGTCACGCCGCCCGCGTGTCTTCCCGCAGGAACGTCCGGGCGGCGTTCAGGAACACCGCCAACTGGTCATGATGCACCCAGTGTCCCGCCCCGGCCACCGGCAATGCGCGGGCGTTCTGAAAATGGTCGATCCGGCCATCCTCGGCGGGCGCGCGCGCCCAGGAGTCGAGGCCGTGGACGAGAAGGGTGGGACAGGCGATGCGCGACCACAACTGCGCGATGGCGTCGCGGGTCATGTCGTAGGCGGGCCAGAGGCGGACATACTGATCGAATTTCCAACTGTACGTGCCGTCCTCGTTCTGGTTGATGCCATGCTCGGTCAAATGCCGGGTTTGTTCCGGGGTGAGATGGGCGTTGGCCTCGCGCATCCGGGCATGAGCTTCCTCCAGCGTGGCGTAGCGGTGCGGACGGCGGGCGGCATAGGCGCGCTGCTCGTCGATCCAGGCGCGCATGCGTTCGGCGATCGGCTGATGGTCAGCCGCGGCATGGGATTTCGGACCGGGACCAAGCCCTTCGATGGCGATGAGATGGCTGACGTTTTCCGGGTAAATCCCGGTGTAACGCAGCGCGATGTTGCCGCCGAGGGAATGGCCGATGATCCGCAACGGCGCCAGATGCCGCTGATGGATCAGTTGCGCGAGATCGTAGATATAGCTGGCCATCGTGTAATGGCCCGAATCCGACCATTGCGAGTCGCCGTGCCCGCGCAGATCGGGCGCGATCACATGGTAGTCGTCCTGGAACGCCGCCGCGACCCAGTCCCAGTTACGGCAATGATCGCGCCCGCCATGCACGAGCAGCAAGGGCGGCGCATCGGGATTGCCCCAATCGACGTAATGCAGACGCAGGCGCTGCGAGAAGAACACCCGCGAGGTGGGTCCGTTCATGGGGTGTCTCCGGTCAGATCGGCGGATGCTTCTTGTACCAGCCCGCCGCCTTCTCATACGCCGCGGCGACCCGCAACACCGTCGCGTCCTCGAAATAACGCCCCACGAACTGCACCGAGACCGGCAATCCGTTCGAGGCCAGGCCCGCCATCATCGCCAGCGCCGGATGGCCGGTGACGTTGAACGGCGCGCGGGCCTGGCGGGGATAGGTGCGGGCGGTTTCGGCGGCGTCCTCGATCTCGCTCGCCGGGTCCATGGAACTGGCGCACATCAGCACGTCGTAATCGCGCAGCCTGTCGTTCACCGCCGCGATCAACTGGGCGCGGCGGCGTTGCGCGCCGACATATTCGCCCGCGGTCATGAAGGCGCCGGGCAGCAGGCGGCGGCGGGCCAGGGCGCCGTAATCGCCGGGACGGTCGCGCAGCCAGGGGGCGTGGATCGACCAGGCCTCCGCGCACAGGATGACGCGGTTGATGCCCGCGAACTCGCTGAGTTTGGGCAGGCGGATGGTTTCGACCAGCGCGCCCTCGGCCTGGAGGATGCGGGCGGCGTCCTCCAGCCCGGCGGTGACATCGGGATGCGCGGGCATGTCGGTTTCGTGGAAATGGCGCACGAAGCCGATGCGCAGCCCCTGCGCGCCGTGGTCCAGCATCCGGCCGAAGCCGCGCGCGTTGGTGGCGGCGCTGCCGGGGTCGCCTGGATCGTGTCCGGCCAGCACATCCAGCAGCAGCGCGTTATCGGCCACGGTGCGGGTCATCGGCCCGACATGATCCAGCGTGAAGGCCAGCGGAAATACCCCCCGGCGGCTGACCAGCCCATAGGTTGGCTTCAACCCGACAATGCCGCACACGCTGGCCGGATTGCGCACCGAGCCGCCGGTGTCGGTGCCAAGCGCCAGCGGGAACATCCCCGACGCCACCCCCGCGCCCGATCCTGACGACGAGCCGCCCGGATGATGCTTCGGGTTCCACGGATTGCGCGCGGGGGGAAACGGCAGATCGAAACTCGGCCCGCCAATGGCGAACTCATGCGTGCTGAGTTTGCCCAGTATGATGGCGCCCGCGGCGCGGAGTTTGCTGACGCAGACGGCATCTTGTTCCGCCACGTTATCGACGAGGATCTTCGAATGGCCCGTGGTCGGCAGACCAGCCACGTCGATGATGTCCTTGATGCCCACGGGAATGCCGTGCAACGGCCCGCGCGAGCGGCCCGCCATCAGTTCCGCCTCGGCGGTCCGCGCCGCCGCCATCGCGCCCTCGGCGTCCAGGCGGATGAAGGCGTGCAGTTTCGGTTGCAGCACCTCGATGCGTTTCAGCAGCGCCGACACGAGATCGACCGGGGACAGCGTGCGATCGGCATAGGCTTTCGCGATGGCGGTGGCCGGGAGCCAGTGCGGGTCGGTCACAGCGTGTTCTCCCCCCGCATGGGTGGCCATGGCTCGGCCGCCGGGTCGGTGGGGAAGGTCGAGGCTTCCGCGTTGTCCAGCGCCTGCGCGGCGGCGGCGGCGACATCCTCGGGGAATGCGGCGAGCGCCTTGTCCAGACCAGCGGCTTTGGCGAGTGCGGCGATGATGGGGTCCATGCGGTTGTCACCCAAAAGTTGTGCGGATGCGAAGCGTGCCAGGGATCGCGGGACAGGGGAAGGCCATGACGTGGCCGGGAATCTCAGGTCCCATTCCACGCCACCCCTTGCGCTCTGGAGGCCGTCCACACATGGAACCCATCCACGGGGGCGCCACAGGGGATGGGGCCAGGTGCCTGGCACGTCATGCGACGCACGCCAAGGGCATGACGCGGGGCGGAGCCCCGGTCTTCCTTGTGCTTCAGCGCCAACCGTTCTCCCAGACTTAACCAAACCTACGCATAGGTAGCTTTGTGCTGGATTCCTGCTTCACCGAGGCCAGTTTCGCCATGACCGCAAGGCCAAGGCCAGAGCTTTCCTCTCCACAGGCTGTCACCGTGGAACTCACGGCGATCTTCATCAGGTTCTTCGCGGCGTTCACATCGCGGTCATGGTGAGTGCCACAGGCCGCGCACTCCCATTCCCGCACCGCGAGCGGCAAGGTTTCCACCACCACACCACAGGCCGAACAGGTCTTTGACGAGGGATGCCAACGGTCAGCGACGACGATTCGGCTACCATGCATCGCCGCCTTGTATTCAAGCTGCCGCCGGAACTCATGGAAGCCCATGTCGGCAATTGACCGCGCCAGCCGGCCGTTCGCCATCATGCCGCGCACGTTCAGGTCTTCGATGCCGATGACCGTGAAGCGTTCCACCAGCCCCGTCGTCAGCTTGTGCAACGCATCCTTCCGCATGTCGCCAATCCGCGCATGGAGACGGGCAATCCTCGCTTTCGCCTTGCGCCGGTTGGCCGAGCCTTTGACCTTGCGGGACAACGACCGCGACAACCGCCTGAGCCGAGCCAGATTGGAGCGCAGCGCCTTCGGCCCGATGACGGCGCTGCCGTCGCTCATGGTCGCCAGACTGGACACGCCGAGATCGACACCGCCCGCCGCTTGATTTTCGCGGACGGGCGTTACGTGTTCCATCTCGACGGTCAGGCTGACAAACCATCTGTCGGCGGTGCGCGACACAACCGCCGATTTGACATTGCCGTTGAATCGCAACGGCTCGCGCATCCGCACCCAGCCGAGGACAGGCAGCTTGATTTTCTGTCCGTTTATCTCGACCGCGTGCGGGTGGTTTTTGTCCGTGCCGTTATCGGCGCGGAAACTGTCGTGCTGGCCTTTCCTTTTGAAGCGCGGGTATTTGCCGTCTCCGGCGAAAAACCGCCTGAAGGCAGCGCCGAGGTTCTTGATCGCCTGTTGCGGCGCGTTCTTGACGCGCCCGCCGCCTCGACGGCTTTCTTGATGCCATCAAGTATTTTTTGGTTTTTATGTGAACGGGAGCCATACAGCCGCGCCGAAAAGACCGTGACGATCTCCAATACGTCTTTGGCGAGGTCTTCCTCGAATGTCGTATCCTCGCCTTGGTTCATGATGACGACTTCAACCTCTTTGGCCGCGCAAATGGCGAAAACCAGTTCCGCGCCAAAACGCAGGAGCCGGTCTTTATGCGTGACAACCAGTCGCCCGACTTGTCCGGCGATGATCGCGGCAAGCAGCCGCCGCAAGCCCTTTTTATTGTCGTTCATTCCCGAGCCGAGGTCGCTGACGATCTCGAATGTCCAGCCCTGCCGTGCGCAATACACTTCCAGCACCTGCTTTTGCCGTTCAAGATCGTCCTTTTGATCGTGGCTGGACACCCGCGCATAGGCCACGGTCTTCCGGCTGGCCTTTTCGTCGGCGCGGCTTTGCTCGGGACGCAGCTTGCCGAGATCATACCGCCGCTGCCCGCCCGCCGTCCGTTCATCGGGCTGCAACCGGCCTTCGGCATCCCAGCGCCGCAGCGTGGGAACCGAAACGCCCAGCACTTCCGCCGCTTCTCCTATCGTCAACAACCTGCTCATTTTGATGATATATGAGCATGTTTAGGTATATTAGACCTGTTGCATAAGTCGGTTTTTATCAACAAAATCAATGGCAAAAACCGACTTATGCAACAGATCTATTCAAGTGCTACTGTTATCAACCCCAGGGCAATCGCTTGAAGGACTTTGGGCCATTTTCACTTCCCGGCATGAAGACAAATGTCTTTATAGGAGGAATGAAAGCAGCCGTTCACGGCATCTGACAGCTTGTTTCGAAGGGTCGGGGATTGGTACTGGAAGTGCCAACAGGAATATTTAGGCTTCAAGCGATTGCCCTGTTATCAACCCCTTTTGAATGGTTCCATGAACCCATGCGCCTGAACCTCATCGAAACCGGCGGCGGCCCGCCCGTCGTCCTGCTGCACGGCCTGTTCGGTGCCGCCCGCAACTTCGGCGCCGTGCAACGCGCGCTGAGTCCGCGGTTCCGCGTCATCGCCATCGACGCCCGTGACCACGGCGCCAGCCCGCACGCGCCCGGCATGACGTACGAAACGCTCGCCGCCGACATGCTGGAAACCCTGGATGCTGCTGGCATCACCCGCGCCGCGGTGATCGGTCATTCCATGGGCGGCAAAACCGCGATGACCGCCGCCCTGCTGGCGCCGGAACGCACCGCCCGCCTGCTGGTCGCCGACATCGCCCCGGTTCCTTATCATCATGGGAACGCATCCGTCGCCGCCGCGTTGCGCGCCATCCCGTTGCACCCCGGCCTGACCCGCGCCGAAGCCGAGGCCGCGTTGACCGGGGCCGTCCCCCTCGCCTCCGTGCGCGCGTTCCTGATCCAGAACCTTCAGTTCGGTCCCTCGCCCCGCTGGCGCATCGGCCTGGAAGAAATCGCCGCCGCCATCCCGGATCTGGAAGGATGGCGAACACCCCCCGGCACCTACCCCGGCCCGGCGCTGTTCGTCTCGGGCGCGCAATCCGATTATGTGCTGCCCGAACACCGGCCCCTGATCCGCGCCTTGTTTCCCGCCTCCCGTTTCGTCAGCGTGAAGAATGCGGGTCACTGGTTGCACGCCGACAATCCGGCTGGCTTCCTGTCCGTGGTGGAAGCGTTCCTGCATGACTGGAAAGAATGAAACATGCGCCTGACCGAGGAAGAAACCGCGCTGCGCATGGGGGCGTCCGGCTCCGCGCTCCAATGGGCGATCGAGCACCAGATCAAGGTCGGCGCCTATCTGGGCGCCGCTGACTTCGTCCCCGTCTCCCAGGCCCACATCATGGCCGACACCGAATCCCTGGGCCTCGCGGGGGTGGAGTGGCTGGAACGCCTCGCCGCGACGGGGGTTCAGGTGCGGGTGCCCACCATCACCGACCCGCGTGGCACCGATTTCGCCGCCGCGCACCGGCTGAAACACACCGAGGCGGTCCTGGACCTGGAACGGCGCACCATCGCCGCGTTCCAGGCCATGGGCGTGCTGATGACTGACACCTGCATCAACTATCAGACCATCATGCCCGCCCTGCGCGGCGAGCACATGGCGTACGGCGACACCGGCGTGGTGATCTACGCCAACTCCGTACTCGGCGCGCGTTCGAACTACGAGGGCGGGCCGTCCGCCCTCGCCGCCGGTCTGACCGGGCGCACCCCGCGCTATGGCTATCACCTGCCGGAGCAACGCCGCGCCAGCCTGCTGATCGACGTGACCCACACGCCGGGGGAACTCAATGACTGGGGCGCGCTTGGCGGGCTCGTGGGACGGCTCACCAACGATTACTGGCGCGTCCCGGCGATCCGCGGCATCGACCGTGTGCCAACCTCCGACGAGATGAAACATTTCGGCGCCGCCATGGCGAGCCACGGCTCCGTCGCGCTGTTCCACATGATCGGCATCACGCCTGAGGCCGGACGCCTCTCCGACATCGCCGATCCTGACCTTGCTTCCACCGCCACACTCACCGCGGACGATATCCAGGCGTTTCAGGATGCCTATACCAGTAAGGTCGATACGGTCGATGTCGTGGTGTTCTCCGCCCCGCAACTCAGCCTGCTGGAAATGCGGACTCTCGCCGGGCTGCTGGACGGGCGCCGCGCCACGGTGCCGCTGCTGGTCGTCACCAGCCCGCAGGTCAAACCCGACGCCGACCGTCTCGGCCTGACCGCGCGGATGGAGGCGGCGGGCGCGCTGGTCTTGTCCGGCATGTGTTTCTACAACAGCCATGCCCGTGAAATGGCCGAGGCCAATGGCTGGCACACCCTGGCCACCAACTCCGCCAAACTCACCAACATTCTGGGCGGTTACGGCTACAGGCCCGCGCTGCTGTCCATGGCGGGCTGCGTGGACGCGGCGGTACGCGGCCGGATCACGCCATGAGCACGGGGGAGAAACAACCAATGACCACGTTCGCGGCCCAGGCGGGGATGGGGAAACGGGTGCGGGGACGGGCGCTGGTGGCGAAAGACGGGTTTTCCGCGCGCTATGACCTCGACCGGATCAATGGCGTGTTTTCCCGGCCAGAGCACAAGCTGGCGGGACAATCCTACGTGGATCGCGTGCTGGTGCTGGATCAGGCGAAGGGCGGCGTCGCCACCGCCTGGATGCTGCACGAGATGCGCGCCCGCGGCATCGTCCCCGCCGCCCTGGTTCTGAACATCGTCAACCCGATCATGGCGCAGGGCGCGGCTTTGGCGGATTTCACCATGATCTCGGGGTTCGCGGGCGACATCACCCAACTGATCCCTGACGGCGCCCTGGTCGAGGTCGATCCTGAAGCCAGCCCGCCCTGCCTCCGTATCCTGCCCGCATGAGCACCAGCACCGCCGCGCATTCGCCCCGCCTGGGGGAACTGTGGCCCGGCATCACCGCCGCCCTGTCGTTCAGCGGCGTCGATATCCTGATCAAGGTCGTCTACGCCTCCGGCATGGACGTGCTGACGCTGGTGTCGCTGCGCGGCGTCCTGGTGGTCGGCTTCATGTGGGCGTGGCTGCGGATGATGCCGCCCGCGCTGCGCCACTCCCCGCGTCAACGCCTGATCGCCCTGGGCATTGGCATCCTGTTCGGCGGCACGATGTTCGGGCTGCTGAAAGCGATTTCGCTGCTGCCCGTGTCGATCGCGATCCTGGCGTATTTCGCCTACCCGGTACTGACCGGTCTCGCCGGAGCCATCACCGGCATCGACCGTCTGGGCTGGCCCGCTTTGCTGACCGCGCTCACGGCGTTCCTCGGTCTGATACTGATGCTGGGCGCCGAATACGATCACCTCTCCGCCGCCGGCATGGCCTGGGCTTTGGGCGCGGCGGGGTTCCGGGTCGTATCGTTGCTGATGACACGGGTTTATCTGAACGGCGCCGACGCGCGGCTGACGACCTGGTACTCGATGGTGCCCTCGACCGTGCTGTTCTTGCTCGCCTCCGCCGTCATCGGCGAATGGCATACCCCGCAAACCCTCATCGGCTGGGCCGCCTTCGTCGCCACCAGCGCCGGGAGCACGCTGTCCACGCTGCTGATCTACATGTCCACCAACCGCGTCGGCCCGTTCCGCACCGCGTTCCTCATGAACCTGGAGCCGTTGGTCACGACCATCCTCAGCCTGCTGCTTCTGGGTGAATCCCTGACCCCGGTGCAAACCCTGGGCGCCGCGGTGATGCTGGCATCGCTGTGCGCGTTCCAGTTCGTGCGGGCGGGGCCGGGGGGTGTGGTCAAATAGGGGATGGCGGATGCAGGACCGCGCTGGCCGCGGCCTTGATGACCGGGATGATTACTTGAACGTTCCATTCCGATCCCGGCACTGATGCCCCGTGCCCCATGCTCCGTCATCCCCCGGCTCGACCGGGGGATCTGTACCAGCACCGTGCCGCGAGAGATCCCCCGGTCGAGCCGGGGGATGACGGCTTTCTTCCGTTCCGGCTTCTCTCTGTTCCGGCTTCCTTCTGTCGCGGTTTTCTTCCGTTCCGGCTTCCTTCTGTTCCGGCTTCCTTCTGTTCCGGGCAGCGAAACCTTCAGACAAACACACCGTTCACCCTTTCCCGCGCACCTTGTACCACGGATGCGCCATGCCCGGTGTTTTCACCCGCAACGTGTAAACCGAGGTGCTGGCGGTGAACATCAGCGTGCGAAGATCGGGACCGCCGAACGCGACATTCGCGCAAACCTCAGGCGTTTCGATGATGCCGATCAGGGTTCCATCCGGCGCGTACACCCATGTCCCGGTGGTGCCGGTGCAAAAAACACGGCCCGCCTGATCGACCTTCATGCCGTCCGGCACGCCGTTCGTCTTGTCGTGCGACATGTCGGCGAACACACGCCGCCGCACCATGGCGCAGTTGGCGTCCAGTTCTATCGCATGGATGTACTGCGTCCAGCGCGTGTTCGCGACATACAGCGTGCGCTCGTCCGGTGACAGCGCGAGACCGTTCGGATACTCGAACGCCGCGACCTCGCCCACCGCGCCATCGGGGGCGATCTTGTAGATCATGGCGTTTTGCACCTCGCGTTCCGCCACCGGCACGCGCAGCGACGGGTCGGTGAACAACAGCGTGCCATTGGAATGACAGATCACGTCGTTTGGGCGGTTCAGGCGTTTGCCCTCGAACCGGTCGATCAGTGTCGTCACGGTGCCATCATGTTCAGTGCGGGTCACGCGGCGGCCATCGCCCTCGCAGTTGATCAAACGGCCTTGCAAATCAAAGGTCAGGCCATTGCCGCCCTTGGTATCACGGATTTTCTCATGCGGCTGGCCAAGGGTGACACGGAACAGGCCAGAGCCACGGACATCGACGAAATAAAAGAAACCGTCGGGATGCCAGAGTGGCCCCTCGGTGAAGACGAAGCCGCCCGCGGCTTTCTCGAAATGCGTGGTTTCCAGGATGTCGGACAGGGTTTCCATGGTTGCCTCCTTCTTGTTCCCGGCCCGCATCGCATCAGAAACCGCGCCCACTTGCAAACGCGCCCGCTTCGCGGCGGAATGCGCGGAGAGATGGAGAGACGCATGGAACTGATCGACCTCAGCCGCGAGTTGTTTCACCGCACCCAGGTGCATCCGTCGCATCCGCCCGTCGTGATGACGGTCTGGGGCGACCATTCGGAGAAAAAA
>JAYVCG010000200.1:0-6537 GCA_043750075.1 Acetobacteraceae bacterium
GGCGCTGCATGAGGCACGCCTGTGGCCGGACAGCGTGGTGGGCGTGTCCATCGGCGGCATCAACAGCGCCATCATCGCGGGCAACCGGCCCGAGCGGCGGCTGGAACGGTTGCGCGAATTCTGGGAGGGCATCACCGCCGGGCGCGGGTGGGGCTGGCTCCCGGAGGGCGACGATCCGCGAAAAATGCACAATCTCTGGTCGTCGATGATGACCGTGTTCTTCGGTCAGCCCGGTTTTTTCACGCCCAGACCGGAAAATCCCTGGTTCAGTCCGCGAGGCGCGAAAGCGGCCACCGCGTTGTACGACACCGCACCCTTGCGGGAGACGTTGCTGCGGCTGGTCGATTTCGATGTGTTGAACAACGGCGACGTACGCTACGCGGCGGGCGCGGTGAACATCACGAACGGTAATTTCGTGTATTTTGACAGCACGAAAACCACGATCGAGCCCGAGCATGTCATGGCCAGTGGCGCCCTGCCGCCCGCTTTGCCAATGGTTCAGATCGGCACCGATTATTTCTGGGATGGCGGCCTCGTTTCGAACACTCCGTTACAACATCTTATTGACAATCCGATCGGCGATCATGTGCTCGCGTTCCAGGTCGATCTGTTCAGCGCCCGCGGCGCGCTGCCACGCGACATGAACGACGTGCTGGGGCGGCTGAAAGACATCCAGTATTCCAGCCGCACCCGTCTGGTGACGGATTATTACCGCGAACGCCATGCGCACAAGCTGATGATGAAGAACCTGCTCAACCGCTTGCCGGACGACATGCTGGAACCGGAGGAGAAAGCGGAAAAAGCCCGGCTCGCGCACATGCCGGCCTTCACGATCCTGCAACTGATCTATCAGCAGGCCGCCTATGAGGGACAGGCGAAAGATTATGAATTCAGCGCCCTGTCGATGCGCGAGCACTGGGAGAGCGGCTATCGCGACACCCAGCGCACGCTGGCGCACCGGGACTGGTTGAAGCAGGGCTCCAGCGCCGATCGCGGCATCGAGACGCATGACGTGCATCGCGAGGAGGATTGATCCGAGCGGCCCCACTTTCAGAAGCACCCAGGTCATCGCGTCGAGATCGCCGCTCGACACTTTTTCATCGTGCGGCTGGATGACGATGTCGCTGAACCCAGCCGCCTCAAGGGTGCGGCGTATGTGTCCGGGGTCGGCGAAGCTGAAGGGACTCTCATCGACAGCCCGCTGGACACCCGCCCGAAGCATCGCCTCCCCTCCCTTCTCTGAAAAGGATTTATAAGATTTTGAGGCAGGAGATGTGCTGTGAATTCCGGGGATCGTTTCGGCTCCCGGCCGCCATTCTCCCTGAACCCAGCCGGTTCCGGACTTCGCCACGCGCCACCGGGCGGGGGAAAAGCCTGCCTGGCGTTTCGCCGGAAAGGAGGAACGTTTGGAACTGCCCGCTCAAACAGCGGAGTTATACGGATTTTGGCGGACGGGCGCGCACGCGATCCACACGGTCATACAACCGGAAAAACCGCCGCGCGCCTCTGGACGTTTCCAGGGAGGGGCGCGCGGAGGGACAGAAAGCAAATTTAACCGCGGATGCACGCGGATGAACGCGGATGTTTTCAAGTGGTGGCACGGCCCGTGCGGCCGCCATACGGAAAACCGGAGCGGTCGCGCGATCCTTGTGCATCTTCCCGCGCGCCGTGCCGCCGGAAAGGGTGCAAGCTTCACCACAGAGACACGGAGGCACAGAGCTGCTCCCTTGAACCAAAAGAGAAATCTCCGTGTCTCTGGGTGAAGCTTTCGCGTACCGTGGTATGAAAGGAATGTCGGCCCAGGGTCCGATGGCCAGGGTGCGGACTGCTCCGGTTTTCGTGAGAACGGAGTATCTCCACCAAACCAGCCTTCTCCCAGCAGACCCAGAGCAATGCTTCCCTCCAGGCGATTACCCTCGGTCGCTCGATATCTACGTGTGGCTGGCATACCGCTGCCACCAGCTACAAAATCCCACAGCGATTTCCTGGCCGTCGCTTTATGCGCAGTTCGGAGCTGGCTTCAAGGCACCTAAACATTTCAAACCGAGCTTTATCGAAGCTCTTGGAGCAGCAGTAGCTGCCTATCCAGAGGCACGGGCAGACGTGGAGGAGACTGGCGTCACCCTTCATCCAGCACGTCCGCCAATTGCCCACATTCCACAATAGAGGTTGGTCGGTTAACCCCACACCCGAGCGACGCACTTTCTCTCTTGGCTGCGTGAGCTGACGCATTTGACAAGTGCCATCATGGGTATACACTGTCATAGTTAGTAAGACATCGTGAGACACTATGACCAAACGAACCACAAAAACCTTAACGATCTCGCTACCACCACCCATGGTGGAAGAGCTTGACCGCGTGCGTCAGCGTGAGCACCGCACCCGCTCAGAGTTGGTGCGCGAGGCATTACGCCACTATGCCGCGGCCGCTGATCGGCGTCTTAGACCAGCAGAAGAAGCGACTCCCGACGAGATGAAAGCTATCCACAAAGGCAGGGAAGAATATGCCCGAGGGGAAAGAGTGAGACTCGAAGACCCGCGACAGGACGTAGCACCACGCCATCCAGAGATTGACGCAGCACTAGCGGTTGCTTTGGAGGATGTGCGCGCTGGACGGCTCACCCCCGCATTCAGCAGCATGGAACATTTGGAAGTGTGGCTGGAAACTGATGAGGGCAAAAAATTCAGCGAATAGGCATGGAGATTGAATTCACCAAAAAAGCCCGCCAGGATTTTGCCCATCTTTCCCCAGAATTGAAAGCTCTGGCGCGAAAGCAACTGGCCTTCCTGCAAGGCAACCTGCGTCACCCCTCGCTCGATGCCAAAAAATATGGTGGCACCGACGACATGTGGCAGGGGAGAGTGAACCGGAACTACCGGTTCTATTTTGTTATCACGGATGACACCTATCGCATCCTCAGAATCATCCCACACCCGAAGTAGCGGCGCGGCCGTGTCCGTCCCCGCCCGCGCCGGGAGGGGAAGGGTCATCCTCGCGGGTTCATGAAGAGGCAGGGAATGGCGTCCACCCCTCTGTTTGCGGCCTTCCCTGAGATGGCAGCCATTTTCACCCGGCGGGAGCGGCGGTGAGGATGAAGGACGCTGGCGAAGCAGGCCGCGGCTCATGGTGTTCCTGGCGGTCTCGCGTCATGCCCGCGTTGGTGATGCTGCTCGCCGCGGGCATCCCCGGCCACGCGCGGGCGGAGGATGCCTTCCGGATCGTTTGCCGCGCCGGGGGCAGGTTTGGGAGCGGCGGCTACCAGATCCATGTCCAGCCGCCACTTTTCCTTTCGGGCCTGATAGATCCCGCCATCACCCTGGAAACCCCGTATCCCGGGCGCATGACGGTCGCGGAGTATTCAGGGCAGAGGATCACCGTTCATGTGGAGGTGAAACTGCCCGGCTTGCCGATGGGCCACCTGACGCTGTCGATCAGCCGGGAAACCGGGCTGGCGCGATTCCTCCTCACCTCGCGCCCGGTGGAGACCAGGCAGGGCGTGTCGTGGATTGAAGCCCAGTATGCCCTGGCGGGTCCGGCCAATGGCTCCTGCCACCGCCTCGGCACGAAATTCTGAACTGATGATCCTCCGCGCGGCCTGTCCCGTTCAGGAATGCCGGAGCCCTCGCGAGAGATCACACCCCCAAGCTTTTTATTTACTTTTATCAATCATGATATAATCCCGCCATGGACTCCATCATCGACACCGCTGACCTCACCTTCGAGGCCGTTCCGGACCCGCTCCCCGAACGGGAACTGACGGCACTCTTGACGGCCTTCGTCCGGAGAGAAGCGCTGGCCGTCATCGAATAGGGCGGGGGAGAGGCCCCGCCGAACCCTGCAAATGCCCGCCTTTTCCGCCGCTTTGACGCGGCACAAGTCCTGTACACGGCGCTGTCTACTGTATACAGCACCAGAACGGCCCGCCAATTCCAAAATCTCCATATCCTGACTGTTTCCCCCACCATTCGCGTCAAGGCCCCCCAGCCTGACCCTCGTGCTCCTGAGCACCTCTTGAGCTGGCTAACGCTTCGCCCCATCCCCCCTTCCACGCCAAGGACACCGCATGAGCGACTTTCCCCCGGACCGCGCCGTTTCCCCCACACTGACCCTGGCCGGGGCGCCGCAACGCTACGCCGCCAACACCGCGCGGTATGAGGCGCGCGGCGGCCTGCTGCGTCCCGCCGAGGATGTGCGGGGTTTCCTGTCCGAGCCCTCCAACAGCGGCGACATGGCCCGGTTCTGGTCATTGTGTCTGATTTTCGACCAGATCGTGAAGGAAGGTCTGACGGGCGATTTCGCGGAACTGGGGGTTTACAAGGGCCATACCGCGAGTGTGCTGGCGGCGATGGCGCGGCGGCGTGGTGTCCAGCTTTACCTGCTGGACACGTTCACCGGGTTCAGCGGTTCGGACCTGAAAGGCATCGATGCCGGTGTGAGCATGGGGTTCGCGGATACCTCGGTGGAGGGCGTCCGGGCCTTGGTGGGGGACCGGAACGTGACCTTCGTGCCCGGACATTTCCCGTCCTCGGCGGCGGCATTGCCGGGGGAGGCGTCGTATTGTCTGGTGCATGTGGATTGCGATTTATACGCGCCGATGGCGAGCGCGCTGGAGTATTTTTGGCCTCGCCTGGTGCCGGGCGGTTTTCTGGTGCTGCACGATTATTCCAGTTTGCACTGGAATGGCGCCGAGCGGGCGGTGGATGAGTTTTTCGCCGGACGGGCGGAGTGTGTGACGCCCTTGCCCGATAACGCGGGTTCGGTGGTGGTGCGTAAGGCGCGCGTGCCGCACCGTCATGACAACTGGCTGGTGCGCCGGAACGCGGGTTTGTTCGGTCCGGAATGGACGGCGGCCACGCATGGCGCGCTGACGCCGGTACTGGGGGAGGGGTGGAGTGCGCAGGAGGACTGGGGGATCTGGGGTCTGGACGCGGTGCATCAGATTTTTGTTTTTCTGGGGTCGCCGCCGGTGGAAGCCATGGAGCTGGAATTCGATGTAAGCGCGTTATTACTGGGCGTGCGCACGCGCCAGGAGGTGGATGTGTTCGTGGGGGGGCGGCTGGCGCGGACCTGGACGTTCACTGTTGGGGAGAACAGTGGGGTCAGGGGAGTGTCTGTTCCGTTGGATGTGATGGAGGGGTCGTTGCCGGCGGTGCTGGTGGAGTTTCGTCCCAGGAGCGTGGCGGCGGCGTGTGAGCTGGAACCTGGAAATGGGGATGGGCGGCGGCTTGGGGTGGCGTTGCGCGGGGTCAGGCGGGTGCGGTGATCACACTGGGCTCCGCCCAGACCCGCCAGGAGGGCTCTGCCCTCCTGGACCACCCGCCAAGGGCGTTAGCCCTTGGAACCCATCCATTGGAGGCGCCAGGGGATGGGTCCAGGGGACAGGCTCACACCTGCGCCTTATGCTCCACACCCTTCTCAGCCATCAGTGCCTCAAGCTCACCGGACTCATACATTTCGGCCACGATATCACACCCGCCCACGAACTCGCCCTTCACATAAAGCTGCGGAATCGTCGGCCACTGAGAAAACTCCTTGATCCCCTCCCGCAATTCCTCCTCCTCCAGCACATTGGCGGAACGGAACGCCACCCCCATATGGGTCAAAATCTGCACGACCCTGGCGGAAAACCCGCACTGCGGAAACATCGGCGTGCCCTTCATGTAAAGGAACACGGGGTTTTCGCCAGTCTCGGTCTTGATGCGATCGAACACGGTGTCGGTCATGATGAAGAAACTCCTCGGTTGGTCGTTCAGGTGGGGGCCGAGGTCTGCAATGCAAGAGCATGCAATTCCCCGCCCATGCGCCCGCGCAGCGCGGCATAGACGATCTGGTGCTGACGCACCCGGCTCAGACCACGGAACTGCTCCGAAACCACGGTGGCGGCGTAATGATCGCCATCACCGGCGAGGTCGTCGATCTTCACCGACGCGTCGGGCAGCGCGGCCTTGATCAACGCCTCGATCTCATTCGCCTGCATGGCCATGCGGGATGCCCTCCTTGGTCAGGTTTTGCCTTCCATCCAGGCGGGAAAGAAGCGTTCGTGCAGCGCGGTCAACTCCGCCACGGATATGGTTCCACCATCGGGGAGAGTCAAATCCTTGCCGCCCGAGGTGGCGATCCGCAGCGCCGGAATGCCCGCCGCCTCCGCCACCCGCAGCAACGCCGCGCCATCGGGCACGGCGATGAGATACCGCGCCTGATCCTCGCCAAACCAGAAGGCATGGCCAGGCACATCGCGCGGATGGGTGTACAAACGCGCGCCAACCCCGCTCGCCATCGCCATCTCCGCGAGCGCCACCAGCACACCGCCATCGGAAACATCGTGGCAGGCGCGGATGGTGCCATCCAGGATGCGGATGCGCACGAAATCGCCATTGGCACGCTCCACCGCCAGATCGACGGGCGGCGGTGCGCCGTCTTCCCGGCCCGCGATCTCGCGCAGCCAGAGCGACTGGCCCAGCCAGCCGATGGTGGCGCCGATGAGCATGACATCGAGCCAGGGCGGCAAGGCCAGCCCCACCGCTTTCGCCGCGTCG
>JAYVCG010000201.1:0-7740 GCA_043750075.1 Acetobacteraceae bacterium
CGGCGCCGTGGCGATGATCGTGTTGCAGGGGAAAATCATCGCCGACTGGTTCACCGGGCGGTGGTTCATGGTCGGGATCAGCGTCTCGGTCTGTGCCTATCCGATCGGCGTCGGCCTGGCGCAACTCGTGCTGCCGCCGCTGGCGCGCATGTTCAGTTGGCAGACGGCGTTGCTGTCCGACGCCGTGACACCCTTGCTGGCGCTGATCCTGTTTCTGGCCAGCTACCGCCCGCCGCCCGGCATGGCGGCCCAACCGCGCGGCTTCTCCCTGCCGTCACGGCACGAGTGCCTGTTGCTCGGCATCGCGGGTCTGATCTGGACCGCGTACACCTCGGGGTATTCCGGCTATACCTCCTACATCCCGTCCACCCTGACCGTGCGCGGCGAGAGCCTGGCCATGATCGGCCTCGTCATGGTCATCGCCACCTGGGGCAACGTGCCCGCGACGCTGTGGGGCGGCGATCTGGCCGCGCGCTTCGGCGCCTTGCGGATCTTCCTGATCGGCACCGCCGCCCTGGTCATCGGCATGGCGGGCACCGCCCTCACCGGAGGCGCCCTGTGGTGGTCTCCGCTGGTCGGCATCCTTGGCTCGATCCATCCAGGTGTGATCATGGCGGTGGGCACACTGTCCGCGCGGCCGCAGAACCGCGCCGTGGGGATGGGGTTGTTCTACTCCCTCTATTACCTCGGCGGCGCCGCTGGTCCGGCGTTGTGCGGCTGGACCGCGGACCGGATGGGCGGGCCGGAGGGCGGGCTGCTGGCCGCCGCCGCGCTGTCCGCTGCCACGGTGCCGTTGTATTTGCTGCACCGGAGGCTGGCGCGGCATGAAACGATGCTGGCGCGGCCGTGAGGGGCGTTGCCCCTCAAACCCCACCAGGAGGCTTTGCCTCCTGGACCTCCACCAAAGGCGATGGCCTTTGGAAACCGCCCCTTTAGGCGATGAGGTCCAGGGGCGCGGAGCGGAGCCCCACTGGTTGAGCGACACGCCATCCTCCTTGGCCAGACGCGCCGCCGCGGCCTTGATGGAGGCGGGTAATTTCAAGGGGTAGGTTGTCTTACTCATGAGCTTATCCTTTTCAGGAACGCGCCTGGAGAGATCAGAACAAGTCCAAACCTTGGCGCGGCCTGGGCGAAATCGGCCAGATCATGTGTGATCAACACATCAGCCCGGCCATTGATCGCCGCGTCGAGTACCATCTCGTCACCAGGATCGGATAACTGAGGCCGCCAGGCGAAACGTATCTCCACCGGCTCGATGGCGGCGGCGAGCGCGGCGAGAGCGTCATCCACCTGTCTTAACGTGAGGCCTGAGACTTCACGCTGCTCCGGCCGTTTCAGCACGTCCTCGTACTCCAGGAACAAGGCTGGCGTGGCGAGCGGTATCAGGTGGCGGCTCGCCACGAGATCGAGCACCCTGTGAGAAGCGCCATGTCTGCTTCGGAATGCCGGAACCACCACTGAACTGTCCAGCACAACCCGTTTCATGAATGCGGGACAACACATCCCATGGGATGTGTCTTTCACCATCCAGCCACCCCAACGTCTCACCCCAGACCCGTCCTCCCGCCGGTTGCCCCCCTCTCCCCCTTTGATTAGTGTCCGGCGCTCTTCGCAGCCGCACTCCCTTGGGAACCCATCATGTCTCTGACCGCCGAACGTCTCGACCGCATCCAGCCCAGTTTGACCATCGCCATCTCCACGGTGGCGCGGAAAATGATCGCGGACGGGAAAAACGTGATCAGCCTGTCGCAGGGCGAGCCGGATTTCGACACGCCGCGCAACATCAAGGACGCGGCGATCCGCGCGCTGGAGGCGGGGGAGACGAAATACACCGACGTCTCCGGCACCCAGGCGCTGCGCCGCGCGGTGGCGGCGAAGTTCAAACGCGACTCGGAAATCGACTACAAACCGGAGGAGATCATCATCTCCACCGGCGCCAAGCAGGTTCTTTTCAATGCCATGCTGGCGACGCTGAACGCCGGGGATGAGGTGATCATCCCGAGCCCGTGCTGGGTGTCGTACCCTGATATCGTGACGCTCGCCGATGGCAAGCCGGTGCTGGTGCCCTGCCCGCAGAACAACGGTTTCAAGCTGCGGCCCGAGGATCTGGAGGCGGCGATCACGCCGAAGACCCGCTGGTTCATGCTCAACAACCCCTGCAACCCGACCGGTGCGGCCTATAGCGCGGAGGAACTGAAGCCGATCTGCGAGGTGCTGATGCGCCATCCGCATGTCTGGGTGCTGACCGATGATATCTATGACAAGCTCGCGTATAATGGGTTCAAACCGGGCACCATTGTCGCGGTGGAGCCGCGGTTGAAGGATCGCACGCTGACGGTGCATGGCGTGTCCAAATCCTATGCCATGACCGGCTGGCGGATTGGTTTCGCGGGCGGGCCGGTGGCGTTGATCAAGGCGATGGACAAGTTGCAGAGCCAGTCCACCTCCAACCCGAACTCGATCGCCCAGGCGGCGGCGGTGGAGGCGTTGAACGGGCCGCAGGACACGGTGGAGGCGATGCGGGTGGTGTTCGAGGAACGCCGCGATCTCGTCGTGGAGATGCTGAACAAGGCGGCGGGGATGCACTGCTCGAAGCCGGACGGGGCATTCTATGTGTATCCGTCGATCCATGGCTGCATTGGCAAGACCAGCAAGGGCGGCAAGCCGATCAAGGATGATGAGGCGTTCGCCCTCGCGCTGCTGGATGAGGAAGGAGTGGCGACGGTGCATGGCGCCGCGTTCTGCTATCCCGGCTATATCCGCATCAGCTATGCCAATGCGACGGAAGAACTGCGCGAGGCGATGATCCGCATCCAGCGCTTCTGCCAGGGACTCCACTGATGCCCGGTTTCTCCCAGCGCCTTGGCCGGGTGCAGGTCGCGGCCAGTGTGGCGATGACCATCAAGGCACGGGAACTGCGCGCCGCGGGCAAGCCGGTGATCACGCTGACCACCGGGGAGCCGAACTTCGACAGTCCGCCGCACGCGATCGAGGCGGCGCATCAGGCGGCTCTGGCGGGCGACACCAAATACCCGCCGCAGGACGGCACGCGCGCGTTCAAGGAGGCGATCCAGCGTAAGTTCAAACGCGACAACGGCATCGACTACGCGCTGGACGAGATCTGTGTCGGCAATGGCGGGAAACAGTGTCTTTTCAATGCGATCATGGCCACGGTCGATGCGGGCGATGAGGTGGTCATCCCGGTGCCGTCCTGGATCGCCTACGCGCAGATGACGCAACTGTGCGAAGGCGTGCCGGTGCTGGTGAACTGCCCGCAGAACAATGGCTTCAAGCCCCGCCCCGAGGACATCGACGCCGCCATCACGCCGCGCACCAAATGGCTGATCCTGAACAATCCCAACAACCCGACCGGCGCCTGCTGCACGGCGGACGAGTTGCGCGCCATCGCCGCTGTGATGCGCAAACACCCGCATGTCTGGATCATGTCCGACGACATGTACGAGCACCTGATTTTTGGCGGATTTGACCATGCGACCATCGCGCAGGTGGCGCCCGATCTGAAGGACCGGACGCTGACGGTGACGGGGGTGTCGAAGACCTATGCCATGACCGGCTGGCGGATCGGTTTCGCGGGCGGGCCGAAGTCCTTGATAAAAGCCATGGTCAACATGCAGGGCCAGGCGACGGCGGGTATTTCCACCGTTGGGATGGCCGCCGCTGTCGCCGCGCTGAACGGTCCCTCGGACGGGGTGCGGGTGCAGAATGAGGCGTACAAGCGCCGCCGCGACATCGCCGTGACCATGCTGAACGCCACGCCGGGGATCAGTTGCCACTCGCCGGAGGGCGCGTTCTACGTTTTTCCCAACGTCGCCGGTTGTCTGGGTAAGACCACCGCGGGGGGCCGCGTGCTGAAGACGGACGAGGATGTGTGCCTCGCGTTGCTGGAGGAACACTACGTCGCCACCGTCCACGGCGCCGCCTATCACATGAGCCCCTATCTGCGGATCAGCACCGCCACCGCCGATGACGATCTGGTGGAGGGGCTGAAACGCATCCAGATTTTCTGCGAGGGGCTGCACTGAGTCTCCCGCTGATCCGGCCCGGCCGCGACTCCGACGCGGACGGGTTCATCGCGCTGATCTGGGCGTGCTGGTCGCGATATCCCGGCATCCGCATGGACGTGGATGGCGAGTTGCCGCAGCTCCGCGCCCTCGCCTCGCATTACTCCGGGCTGGACGGGGCGTTGTGGGCGGCTGAGCAGGACGGCGCGGTGGTGGGCATGATCGCCGCCCGGCCGCTGGAAGACGGCGTGTGGGAAATCTGCCAGGTCTATGTGCATCCCGCGCTGCATGGCTCCGGTCTCGGCCACGCGCTGCTCGACACCGCCGAGCGTTTCGCCACCCATGCGGCGCGGTTCGTGCTCTGGAGCGACACGCGGTTCGAACGGGCGCACCGGTTCTATGAGAAACGCTCCTATGTCCGCTCCGGCCCGGTGCGGGTGCTGCACGATCTGTCGCACTCGCTGGAATATCATTACGCAAAGCCCCGGAACGGGATCGAGGTCCTGGATGTAATCGCCGCCGAATCGGCGGTGCCGCGCCTGTCGGACATTCTGATCGCCTGTGCGGCCGAGGGCGCGGGCGTGTCGTTCCTGCCGCCTCTTTCCCCCGGAACCGCCGGAACCTTTTGGCGCGACACCGCGCGCGACGTGTCAGGAGGCCGGAAAATCCTGCTCGCCGGATGGGTGGAGGGCGTGCTGGCGGGCACGGTGACGCTGGTGGTCGCCATGCCCCAGAACCAGCCGCACCGGGCCGAGGTCGCCAAACTGCTGGTCGATCCGGCTGTCCGCCGCTCCGGGCTGGCACGGCGGTTGATGACGCGGCTGGAACAGGAGGCACGCGCGGCCGGACGGCCCCTGCTGATGCTGGACACCCAGGCGGGCGGCGGGGCGGAGGTATTGTACCGGTCGATGGGCTGGCGCGAACTCGGCGTGATGCCGGGCCACGCGCTGCTCATGGATGGCACGTTCGGGGACACGGTGTTCTTTTGGAAGCGGTTGGAACAGGCGGCGGGCGGCTGACGGGCGCCGTCTGTGCGGAGTCCGGGGGATTTTCCGCCTGTCATGCTCGCCTCGCCTGTGATGCCCGTCTCGCCTGTCATGCCCGCCTGTCATGAATGATCGCGGCGCGGAATCACCGGCGATTTTCCCTTCCTGATCGAAACAGACTTCGCGCCATCAACGGAAAAGAGTACGCGCCTTTTCATGACCAAGCTCACCATCAGCCACGTCAGCAAGACCTACGCCGACGGCACCGAGGCCTTGCGCGGCATTCAGGTCACCGCCGCCACAGGGGAGATCGTCGCCATCCTCGGCGGGTCCGGGTGTGGCAAGACCACCTTGCTGCGTCTCGTCGCCGGTCTGGATCAGGCCACCAGCGGGGAAATCCGGCTGGACGATGCGGTGATCGCGGGCACGCATCCCTCGATCAGCGCCGTGTTCCAGGAGCCGCGGTTGTTGCCGTGGCTCTCCGTCGTGGACAACATCGCCTTTGGCGGTCAGCGTCTGGAGCCTGGTGAGCGTGATCGCCGCGCCAGTTCGTTGCTGACCCGCATCGGGCTCGACACGTATGGGAAACGGTGGCCGCGGGATTTGTCCGGCGGGCAGCAGCAGCGTGTGGCCATCGCGCGGGCGTTGATCGGGCATCCAGGGATTTTATTGCTGGATGAGCCATTTTCCGCGCTCGATCCGTTCACGCGCGCCACGCAGCATGGGCTGGTGCTGGATTTGTGGCGGGAGTTGCGGCCGACGATCGTGATGGTGACGCATGATGTGGATGAGGCCGTCTTCCTCGCCGACCGCATCGTCATCATGCGTCCCCGGCCTGGGCGGGTGCATGAGGAGATGACGGTGGACCCGCCAAGGCCGCGCGACCGGCTGGCGCCCGCGTTCGATCTGATGAAGCGGCGGGTGATGCGGGCGATCGACCGGTCGCTGGCGGAGGAGCGGCCGCGGGAGGCGTCGGGCCAAGGAAATGTCTCGCCCTGGGTGTGATCTCACCAGGTGCTCTGCCCCTGGACCCCGCCAAGGGCGATAGCCCTTGGAACCCATCCATTGGAGTGTGACCCCCAGTCCCCATTGAATGGTTCCAAGGGCAAGCCCTTGGCGGGTTCCAGGGCGGAGTCCTGCCCTTACCTCAAACCATAAAACCGTGCCGCCGTATCATGAAACACCTCCGCCTTCTCCCCCGCCGAACACCCGGCGGCGATGCGCTTGAACGCGTTCCACAACACCGGATACGAACACATCCCTTTATCAACGGGAAAATTACTCTCGAACATGCACCGCGCGGCGCCAAACGCCTCGATCGCGGTTTCCATGTAGGGCCGCCACGCCGCCGCCATTTCCCCCGAACCGGGCGGCAACACCTGATGATGATACCCGAATCCGTTCACATTCATCGCCAGCCCGCCCAACTTGATGAACAAATTGGGATGCCGCGCCAGCTCCCTGATGCTGGAAGCCCAGTGGGAAAAGACCTCGGCGCGATGACCCTCGTACGGCCCCACTCCCAGCGGCCCGCCGAGATGGTTGAGCACCACCTTGCCCCCTGGATGCGCCGCCAGCATGCCGCTCAGTTCAGACAGTTGCGGATGATAACACCACGCCTCGAACGTCAGCCCCAGCTTGCCGGTGCGCGCGAACCCGGCCCGGAACGCCGGATCGAGGAACAACCCCGGCGGCGCGCCCGGCGGAGCCGTGGGCGCGATGCCCGCGTCGTACGTGGCGCTGTGACGGATGCCCTTGAACCGGCCTTTCCCGGCGGTGACATGCGCCAGCAGCACGGGCTCGATCCGGTCGCCCAAAAGACAATCCGCGTGACCAACGATCCCGGCGCAGGGCTGGAAGGCGCCATGCGCGCCGGACGCGGTCTCGGAAACGACGAATTCGGTCTCACCCACGGGCCGCATTTCCTCCGGGCCATCCGGACGATAGGCGGAGCCGCACTGAATGAAGACGGTGGCGCGCACATCGTGGCCGGTCGCCGCATCCGCCGCCAGATCAGGCGCCAGGTAGGGATCGGGCCGCGCCCGCCACAAATGATGATGCGGATCAATGATCGGCTGACCGGGATCGAGGATGTCCTCGCGCACACCGTTCAGCCAGTCCGGCCGGACACGCGGATGCGGAAACGGAAGCCTGGCGCCGCTCATCGTCTGATCCCCCCAAAAACAGCCGGATCAGGCCATGACAACAGTGGAGGCGCAAGACTGGGCCACGGGCGCGGGTTCCCCAAGGCCCAGCGCCCGCCGCAACGACTCCCCCAACGCCGCGTCACTGAACCGGCTCTGGGCGTAGACGCTCTGCGCGAGGCTCTGCCGGCGCCAGAGCGCGTCGTCTTCCAGCACATCGCACACCGCGGCGGCGAAGGCGTCCGGACGTGTCTCCACCGGCACGATCGCGTCGAGGCCCGGCAAACCCTGCGCGCCCACCGGGGTCACGACCAGGGGCAGGCCGTGCCACAACGCCTCGACGGTCTTGCGCTTGACCCCCGCCCCGGCCAGCAGCGGCACCACGGCGGCGCGTGCTTCGGCATAGAATCCGGCCAGCGCGGCATCGGTCACATTGGCGAACAGGCTGATGAAGGGACCAAGCAGGGCCAGGATCGACGGCAAGGGATTGGACCCCACGATCATCAGCCGCGCGTTGGGCTCCCGCGCCAGCACCAGCGGCAGAACCTCCCGCGCGAACCACAGCGCCGCCTCCGCGTTGGGCGGATG
>JAYVCG010000202.1:0-4515 GCA_043750075.1 Acetobacteraceae bacterium
CCATACGTCTGCATGCAGGTATCGGCGGCTTTCCATGTCGCCTCGCTGGCCAGCAGCTTGGCGATGTTGGCGTCGGCGCCGCATTCCTTGCCATTATCGAACAGAGCGGCGGCGCGGCGGCAGATCATGTCGGCGGCTTCCAGCTCGGCCCAGGCGCGGGCGATGGGAAACTGGACGGCCTGATTTTTGCCGATGGGAGCGCCGAACACGACGCGGTCGTTGGCGTACTGGGTGGCTTTTTTAATGAACCAGCGGCCATCGCCGACGCACTCGCTGGCGACCAGGATGCGCTCGGCGTTCATGCCGTCGAGAATGTAACGAAACCCCTTGCCTTCCTCCCCGATCAGGCTGGAAGCGGGGACACGGAAATTATCGAAGAACACCTCGGTCGTGTTGTGGTTGATCATGGCCTTGATCGGGCGGATCTCCAGCCCCTTGCCGGTGTTCTTCTCCCGCAGGTCGATCAGGAACACGGACAGCCCATCGCTGCGTTTCTTCACCTGATCGGCCGCGGTGGTGCGCGCCAGCAACAGCATCATGTCCGAGTGCAAGGCGCGGCTGGTCCAGACTTTCTGGCCGGTGATGACGTATTCATCGCCCTCCCGCACGGCACGGGTCTTCAGTTGCGTGGTGTCGGAGCCAGTGGTCGGCTCAGTGACGCCAAACGCCTGCAACCGGATGCGTCCGGCGGCGATTCCAGGCAAATACTGACGTTTCTGCGCCTCGCTGCCATGCCGCATCAACGTGCCCATGATGTACATCTGCGCGTGACCCTGGCTGGCGACGCAGCCGGAGGCATTGATTTCCTCCAGGATCACCGCCGCCGCGCGCAACGGCAGGCCGGAGCCGCCATATTCCTCGGGGATCAACGCGCCCAGAAAACCCGACCGGGTGAGTTCGTCGATGAATTCCGTGGGATAGGCCTCTTTCTCCTCCAGCGCGCTCCAGTACGTGCCGGGGTACTGGGCACAGATCTTGCGGACGGATTCCCGCAGTTCCGGATAATCCTCCCCAATCGCCACGAAAGTCTCGTCCGTCATCATACGCTCTCCCGCGCTTTTTTCCGCACCGCACGCTGCCCAACGCCGGGCCGCCCGTCAAACGGCGGCCTCGCGCCTGAGGGGGGAGACTGGTAAGCGCACCACGCATGCGTATCCTTTTCATCACCGCCAACCGTCTGGGCGACGCGATTTTATCGACCGGGCTGCTCGATCACCTGATCCACGCCTACCCGGCGGCGCGTATCACCGTGGCCTGCGGCCCGGTGGCCGAGGGCGTGTTCCACCACATGCCCAGCCTGGACCGTATTATTGTCATTCCGAAACAACCATTTGGCCGTCACTGGCTGCCGCTCTGGCGCACGGCGGTGGCCAGACGCTGGGATCTGGTGGTGGACATCAGGGGCTCCGCGCTATCGTTTCTGGTGCGCACCCGCCAGCGGGCGGTGATGCGCGGCGGCGGCAGCGGCCCCAAGATCGTGCAACTCGCCGCTGTCCTGGGAGTGCATCCCGCGCCCCCGCCAGTCGTCTGGTTCGCCCCCGAGGACGCCGCCCGTGCCGCCGCCCTGTCACCGCCCGGCCGCCCGGTCATCGTCCTGGCGCCCACCGCCAACTGGGCGCCGAAAATCTGGCCCGCGGAACGGTTCGTGGACCTGTTCCACCGCCTCACCGCCACTTGCCTGCCGGGCGCGATCCCGGCGGTCATCGCCGGACCCGGAGACACCGAGGCCGCGATGGCGGCACCCGTGCTCCACGCGCTGCCAGGGGCGATCGACCTGATCGGCCGCCTCAGTCTGCCCGGGATCGCCGCCTTCCTGTCCCGCTCGCGCCTGTTCGTGGGCAACGATTCCGGCCTCATGCACCTCGCCGCCGCCGCCGGAGTCCCCACCCTGGGCTTGTTCGGGCCCACCAGCGCCGCCGAATACGCGCCCGTGGGACGATGCGCCGCGGCATTGAAAGGGCGGGAGAAAACCATGGACAGCCTCTCCGTGGACGCGGCGCTGGAGGCGGCCGCGCGGTTACTGGCCCAATGAAAGGCAACGGCCCGACATCAAGGGACCGGGACGCGCCGGCGTGATTCCCCTCCGCGCGTCTCCGTGGTTCTCCGTGAACTCCGTGGTGAAAATCCTTCCGGCGTCAGGCGCGCACGCGGACCTGGAATGGTTCAGCCCTTGCTGGCGCCGACATGGGCGATGGCCTCGATCTCCACCTTGATCGCCGGGCGCGCGAGCGCCGCCACCTGCACCAAAGTGCTGACCGGAAAATTGCCCGTGAAGAATTCCCGCCGGGCCCGCCAGACTTCCTCGCGGCGGGTGATGTCGGTGACGTAAATGATGACTTTCACCACATCCGCCATGGTGCCCCCGGCGGCTTCCACCAGCGCCTTGATCTTGCGGAAGATCGCATGGGCTTGCTCGTATTCCCCGCCGGAGACGGCGCCATCCGGTCCGGCCGCGGTCATCCCGGCGACATAGGCGATGCCGTCCACCACCAGGCAGTTCGACCAGGTTCCGGGCTGAGGCTCGCTGACGTCCGGGCTGCTGGCGCGTGTGATCCTCGACATGGGTTGCTCCCCGTTCTGATGGACGCTGACACCGGGATGCCTCGGGTGATTGATCCGTGCCAGCGTCCGGACGAAACCGTAACCTCGCCCATCGCGCGCGGCAACGCCCGCGCAAGCCACGGGGAAACGGCGCGGCGGGCCAGGGGATTGTCATGCCGCGAGGGGGACTGGCGTGCCGCGTTGGACTTTCGCCCGATGGAGACGCAACATCGCCCAGGGGCCGGGGCTCCGGCCTGTCCGTGCCGCGGCGCCAGGGGCGGGTCAGGGGCGGACCAGGGCGGTCGCGGACGCGGGAGGGAACAATGAAAGTCGGCATTTTGCAGTTCTTTGGCTGGCGCGACCGGTCCGTGCCGCTCCATTCGGTGTACGAAACGGCGCTCGAGCGTTTCTCCATCATGGACCGGACGGGGTATGATGCCGTCTGGCTCGCCGAGCATCATTTCTCCAGCTTTTCCGTCTGCCCGTCGGTCCACATGATGGGCACCATGGCCGCGGCGCGCACGAAGCGGTTGCGGATCGGCATGGCCGTCTCGCTGGCGCCTTTCTACAATCCGCTCCGCCTCGCCGAGGAAGTGGCGCTGCTGGATGTGCTGTCAGGCGGCCGGGTCAACTGGGGCGCCGGGCGCGGTTTCGAGCGCGGGGAGTTCGCCGCCTTCGGCATCTCCGGCGAGGAAAGCGCCCCCCGCTTCCACGAAACGGTTGAGATCGTCCTGAAGGCGTGGACCAACCAGCACCTCACCCATCAGGGCAGGTTCTTCCAGTACGATCACGTCGAGGTGCTGCCCAAGCCAGTGCAGGCGCCGCACCCGCCCGTCTGGATGGCCGCCTCCTCCACCCCCGCCATCGACTGGGCTGCCAGCCAGGGGCATTCGATCCTGATGGACCCGCATTCCTCCCGCGCCGAACTGATCCAAAAGCGGCGGCATTACACGGCGAAGCTGATCGAGGCCGGGTACGAGGACAAGGACCGCACCATCCCGATGGCCCGCCTCATCGCCGTCGATGAAACGGCGGAAAAGGCGCGCGCGGTGGCGAGGCGCGTGGCCGAATGGACGATCGCCTCCTACGTTGGCCCGAAGCACAGCGGCAACGTGCGCCAGGGGCCCGCGCGGGATTTCGGCGGCAAGGACCCGGTCGATCATTACCTGGATGACGTGATGATCCACGGCACCGCGGAAAGCGTGGCCGATCAGATCCGCGCGTTCGGCGCGGACATCGGCATGACCTATCTGATGGCGGCACCCATGAGCGGCCGGTCGTTCCGGTTGCTGACGGATAAGGTGTTGCCGCGCATCGCGATGTAATGCCGGGATTGACGCATGCGTTCGGCTGCCGCCAAATCTGGGCAAAGGGAGGAACCGGCATGCCGTTCTATGAAAGAGGCGACGTCCGCATCCACTACGAAGAGGCCGGCTCCGGTTTTCCATTGTTGCTCATTCCCGGCGGAGGGTTGAACGCGACAATCGGGTTCTTCACCGGCAGTTCGCCGTTCAACCCGATGGAAGAATTCAAAAGCGAGTATCGCTGCATCACGATGGATCTGCGCAATGCGAACGGCGGCGAGTCCTCCGGCCCGATCGAGGCTGACCGTCCCTGGGACTCCTTTGCCGGCGATCAGCTCGGTTTGATGGACCACCTGGGCATCGACAAGTTCATGGTGATGGGCTTCTGCATCGGCGGCCCGTTCATCTGGAACCTGCTGCGCCGAGCGCCCTGCCGTGTCGTCGCCGCCGTGCTGGCGCAGCCGAGCGGGTCTCGGCCAGAGATGCGCGACCTGTTCTACAACAACAACATGGCCGGCTGGGGGCCGGAGATTTGCGCCCGCCGGCCCGACGTTACGATGGCGATGGTCGAACCGTTTCTGAACAAGATGTATCGCGATAACCCCGACTTTGTCTTCACCGTGACGCGCGATTTCGTGAGCAAGTGCCAGACGCCGATCCTGGTGCTGCC
>JAYVCG010000203.1:0-10953 GCA_043750075.1 Acetobacteraceae bacterium
CGATCTGCGTAAGCGTACCCTGAACCTGACCACGGAACTGAGCCAGTCCGATCCCCGGATGCAAACCCTGGCCGAGGAAGTCGATCTGGTCCGCGCCGCGCTGCCGGAGTTCGACGAGGAATCGTTCAAGGCCGGACACCTCACGCCGGTCTATTTCGGCAGCGCGATCAAGGGGATCGGCGTGGCGGACCTGCTGGCGGGCCTCGCCGAGTATGGCCCCCGCCCCCGCGCGCAGCCCGCCGACAAGCGGGTGGTCGAAGCGAACGAGCCGGGCCTGACCGCGCTGGTGTTCAAGATCCAGGCCAACATGGACCCCAACCACCGCGACCGCATCGCCTTCGCGCGGGTGTGCTCGGGGCGGCTGGTGCGCGGGATGCGGCTGAAACAGGTGCGCACCGGCAAGCAAATTCCTCTCCATGCCCCGCAGTTCTTTTTCGCGCGGGAACGGGAAATCGCCGATGAGGCGTTCGCGGGCGATGTCGTGGGCATCCCGAACCACGGCACGCTGCGGATCGGCGACACGCTGACCGAGGGCGAGGATCTCACCTTCACCGGCGTGCCTTACTTCGCCCCGGAAATCCTCCGCCGCGTGCGGCTGGACGATGCGATGAAGGCCAAGAAACTGCGCCAGGCGCTGGTCGAACTGGCCGAGGAAGGCGTCGTGCAGTTGTTCCGCCCGCGCGATGGCGCCGCCCCCCTGGTCGGCGTGGTCGGCGTGTTGCAGTTGGACGTGCTGAAGGCGCGGCTGGCGGCGGAATACGGGGTGGGGATCGGGTTCGAGCCCGCGATCTACAACCTCGCGCGCTGGATTTTCTCGGATGACCGGGTGGCGCTGGCGAAATTCATGGACGAGAACCGCAGCGCGATCTGCGACGACGTGGATGGCGATCCGGTGTTCCTCGCGAGTTCAGCCTTCATGATGCGCCGCGCCGAGGAAATGGCACCGGGCCTGATCTTCCGCGACATCAAGGACGTGCGGGTGGAGAAGATCGCGGCGTGACCAGACGCGCCACGCGGGGATCACTGGCCAGACGGAGGTACGTTCTCCTCATCCTGAAGGGCTGGTTCGTCAGGCAGCAATCCGTCCACGCTGAGGCCCAGTCGCCTGGCCAGTTTTTGCCAGACGGCGACTGAACCTTCTCTTTGGCCATTTTCCAGTTGGGCCAGATAGGGCTGAGAGACGCCGATTTCCTGAGCCAGCACCGCCTGGGTGAAACCGCGATGTCCGCGCCAGAAAGCCAGCGGGGTAACGGCTTCCAGATACGCGTCCACATCGGCGCCGGACAAGGTTGGCAGCGTGCCGGCCGCGACGGCCCGCATGGCGGCCTCGGCGTCGCGCGAGTCGATCAGGTCCTGATAGTCTTCGGCGCTCATTGTCACCATGCGCTGTCCGTCGGGGGAGATCGTGGTCTGGATGGTCATGGTCTACGTTCCTTCATCATGAACATGCCCTGTTCGCGGGAAAACCGGAGCGGCCCACACCTTGACCGTCAGGCGCATGGCCCGGCATCGCTTTTGGATGACAGTGCGCGAAAGCTTCACCACAGAGACACGGAGGCACAGAAGTACTCCCTTGAATTCATGAAGAATTCTCTGTGGCTCCGTGTCTCTGTGGTGAATCTTGCCGCCTGTCCGGCGGCACGGCGCGGAGGGAGGCACGCGGCCATTCCGCTGCACCGCATTTCACCGCGCGGCACCACTCTGACGACGGACAACGCCACCCCGGTCCCGGCGAAAATCATGCGATGATCGCTGATCCGCGTCAGGCCGTGGGGGAGACTCGCCTCCCTTCCCGAAGGATGCCTTAATATCCCATTCCCGCGATGAAAGGAGCCCCCGCCCGATGGCTGGCTTGTATTACGAGGAATTCTCCATCGGCCAGCGGTTCGACCACCCCTGGACGCGCACCGTCACGGAAATGGACAACACGCTGTTCTGCGCCATGACGCTGAACGTGCAGCCGCTGCATCTGGACGCGCATTTCGCGGAGCAGACGGAATTCGGCCAGCGCCTCGTTAATTCGCTGTTCACGGCGGGTCTGATGGTCGGCATGACGGTGAACGACACGACAATGGGAACCACGGTGGGCAATCTGGGCTTCACCGAGATGAAATTCCCCAAACCCGTCTTCCACGGCGACACCTTGCGCGCGAAAACCACGGTGATGGCGATGCGCGAAAGCCGCTCCCGTCCCGATGCGGGCATCGTCGAGTTCGAGCACACCTGCTGGAACCACCGTGACGAGATGGTGGCGATCTGCCGCCGTCAGGCGATGATGCGCAAGAAGCCGGTTTCCTGATGCGGTTTTCCCTCCCTCTCGCCGCCCTGCTTCTGGCGGTCCCGGCCCTGGCCTCCGTCCTGCCTCCCGCCTGGGCGCAGGCGCCGGGCGGTCCGCCGCCCGCGGTGGGCGTGGTGACGGTCGAACCCGCCACCATCACGGAAACCTCGTCCTTCGTCGGCCGCGTCCAGGCGATCGAGCGGGTCGCGATCACCGCCCGCGTTACCGCCTTCCTGGAAAAACGCCTGTTCACCGAGGGCGCCGAGGTGCGCGCCGGAGACCTGCTCTACAAACTGGAACGCGGCCCGTTCGAGGCCGAGGTCAACCGCCAGGAAGCCTCCGTCGCCGATATCAGCGCCCGCCTCGCCAACGCCACCCTCCAGTTGGATCGCGCCGAGACGCTGTTGCGGACCGCCGCCGGCAATCGCGTCTCGGTGGATGACGGGATCATGGCGCAGCGGTCGCAGGCGGCGCAGCTCGCCGCCGCGCAGGCGATCCTGCGGCAGGGGCGGATCAACCTGGATTACACGGAAATCAAGGCGCCGATCTCCGGGCAGATCAGCCGCTCCGCGATCTCGCCCGGCAATGTCGTGACGCCCGCCAGCGGGGCGCTGGCGATGATCGTCAGCCAGGATCCGATGTACGTGACCTTCCCCGTGGCGGCGCGCGTGCTGACGGAACTGCGCGGGCGCTACGCGGGTAAGGGCGGGCTGAACGCGGTGCGGGTGCGGCTGACCTTGCCGGATGGCAGTGCCTACGCCTCCACCGGCAAGATCGATTACGTCGATCCGACGGTCTCGCCCGGCACCGACACCATCCTGACGCGGGCGGTGATGGCCAACCCGCCTTTGGGTTCGCCCGAGCCAGGCCGGGCCGTGGAACGCCGCCTGACCGATGGCGCCTTCGTCACCGTCTCGGTCGAGGGCATCCAGCCCGTCATCGCCCTTGGCATTCCGCGCGCCGCCGTGCTGTCGGACCAGAGCGGCAATTTCGTCTATGTCGTCGGCGCCGACAACAAGGTCGAGCGCCGTCCCGTTCAACTGGGCCAGTCCACCCCCGCGCTGGCGATCATCGCGGGCGGGTTGAAACAGGGGGAGTCGGTGATCCTCGAAGGGCTCCAACGCGCCCGCCCAGGGATACAGGTGGCGCCGGGTCCGGTGGGGGCGCGGCCGCCGGGGGTGGCGCCAGGTGGTGCCTCTGGTGGTCCGTCTGGTGGTCCGTCTGGTGGTCCGTCCCCTGGACCCTCTCCCGCCTCGCCCGCGGCCGCGTCTCCTGGTCCATCGGCTGCCGCATCCGCCGCTCCGTCCTCCGCCACCACGCCCCCACCCGCCACAGCCCCAGGCCCCTCCATGCCAGGTTCCTCCACGCCCGCGCCGTCCGCCACGGCTTCCTCTCCTCCCACCCCATCCCCCTCTGGGCCATCCCCCGCCGGACCATCCCCCGCCGGACCATCCCCCTCTGGGCCATCCCCCTCTGGGCCATCCCCCGCGGCAAGCGGACGCTGATCCCATGATCTCCGCGGTGTTCGTTGACCGGCCAAGGCTGGCGATCGTCATCTCACTCCTGCTGACGCTGGCGGGGATGCTCGCGTATCAGCGGATCGCGCTGTCGCAGTTCCCCGACATCGTGCCGCCGCAGGTCACGGTCTCGACCAGCTACGCGGGCGCCTCCGCCGCCATCGTCGAGCAAACCATCGCGCAACCGCTGGAAGCGCAGATCGTCGGCGTCGATCGCATGATCTACATGAAGTCGAACAGCGCCAACGACGGCAGCTACAGCCTCGGCATCACGTTCGAGCTTGGCACCAGCCCCGACATCAACACCGTCAACGTCAACAACCGCGTGCAGGCGGCCCTCTCACGCCTGCCCGCCGAGGTGCAGCGCCAGGGCGTCACGGTCCGCAAACGCTCCACCGCGATCCTGGAATTCCTCCAGGTCTACAGCGAGAACGGCGAGCACACGCCGCTGTTCATCAGCAATTACGTGACGATCAACGTGCTCGACCGCCTCGCCCGCACGCCGGGCGTGGGCGACGCCACGCTGTTCGGGCGGCTCGATTACGCCATGCGCATCTGGTTCGACATGAACCGCATCGTCTCCCTGGGCCTGGCGCCCTCGGACATCGTGACGGCGATCCAGCAGCAGAACGTGCAGGGCGCCACCGGCCGCATCGGCTCCCGCCCGACGCCGGAGAGCACGCAGTTCCAGTTGAACGTGCGCACCCAGGGCCGTCTGACCACGCCCGAGGAATTCGCCGCCATCGTCATCCGCGCCAACCCCGATGGCTCCGTGCTGCGGGTCGGCGATGTGGCGCGCGTCGAACTCGGCGCCGCCAACATGGACACCGAAAGCCGGTTGAACGGCCAGCCGGCGGTGTCCATCGGCCTGTATCTGGCCCCCGGCGCCAACGCCGTGCGGACCTCGGAGGCGGTCAATCAGGCCCTGAAGGAATTGCAGGCCCGCTTTCCCCCCGGCCTGAAAGCGCGGGTGTTCTACGACAGCAGCGGCTTCGTCGCCGCCACCCTGGCCGAGGTCCAATCGACCCTGCTGATCGCTTTCGGCCTCGTCGTCCTCGTGGTCTTCATCTTCCTGGGCAACTGGCGCGCGACGTTCATTCCAATGGTGGCGATCCCGGTCAGCCTGATCGGCACCATCGCCGTGCTGATGGCGTTTGGCCTGTCGCTGAACACCATCTCCCTGCTCGCGATGGTGCTTGGCATCGGCATCGTCGTCGATGACGCGATCGTGGTGGTGGAGAACGTCGAACGGGTGATGGAGGAAGAACCCAGCCTCGACCCGAAGACCGCGACGAAAAAAGCCATGGCGCAGATCACCGGGCCGGTGATCGCGATCTCCCTGGTGCTGCTGTCGGTGTTCGTGCCGATCGGCTTCATTCCGGGTGTGTCAGGCACGCTGTTCCGCCAGTTCGCGGTGACGATCAGCGTGTCGATGCTGATCTCGGCGATCGTGGCGCTGACGCTGTCTCCCGCTCTGTGCGGCATCTTTCTCCGCCATCACGCTCCTCCCCGCGGTCCCCTCGGCTGGATGCTGAAGGGCATCACCGCGCTGTGCGACGGCTACGCGGCCCTGGTCCGCCCGTTGCTGCGCGTCTCCCTGCTGAGTGTGCTGATCATCGCGGCCTCGGGCGCGGCGATCTGGTATCTGGCGAAACAAACCCCCACCGGCTTCCTGCCCGAGGAAGACCAGGGCGCCTTCTTCGTGGCGATCCAGTTGCCCGACGGCGCCTCGCTTTCCCGCACGCGGGAGGTGGTGGCCACTGTCGAAAACCTGATCCGCCCCCTGCCCCAGGTCGAGGGCGTGCTGGCGATCGTCGGCTTCTCTCTGCTCGATGGCGGCAACCAGTCGAATTCCGCCTTCGTGGTGGTGCGCCTGAAACCGTTCGAGGACCGGATGCACGCCGCCGACAACGCCAAGGCGGTGATCGGCCGGGTGTTCGGCGGCGTCAGCCAGGTCCGCCAGGCCAGCATCTTCCCGTTCAACCTGCCGCCGATCATCGGCCTGTCCACCAGCGGCGGCTTCGAATACCAGTTGGAGAACCTGGAAGGCCGCGAGCCCGCCGAGATGGCGAGCGTCATGCAAGGCCTGCTCGCCGCCGCCAACCAGGACCCCAGGCTGAACCGCGTGTTCGCCACCTTCACCGCCTCCAACCCCGCCGTCTGGCTGGACATCGACCGCGAGAAGGCACAGGCGCTTGGCGTCACGGTGTCGGACGTATTCAACACGTTGCAGACCACGCTTGGCGGTTTTTATATCAACGATTTCAATTTGTACGGCCGCACCTGGCAGGTCATCCTGCAGGCCGACGCCCCTGACCGCACCGATCTGTCCGCTTTCGACAAGATCCAGCTCCGTGACAAACAAGGCGAGATGGTGCCGCTGCGCGCCGTCGCCACCATCCGTTACGTGGTCGGGCCGCAGGTGATCAGCCGTTACAACAATTACCGCGCCATCACCGTCAACGGCGGCGCGAAACCCGGCGTGTCCTCGGGCGACGCGCTAAAAGCCATGGAAGAGCTTTCCGCGCGCGTGCTGCCCACGGGCTATGGCTATGAATGGTCGGGCACGGCGTATCAGGAAAGACAGGCGGAAGGCCAGACATTCGGCATCCTGTCGCTCGCCGTGCTGTTCGCGTATCTGTTCCTGGTGGCGCTGTACGAAAGCTGGATGATCCCGATCCCGGTGCTGCTGACCGTTACCGTCGGCGTGGCGGGCGCGTTCGGCGGATTGCTGCTCTCCGCCCTGGCGCTCGATCTTTACGCGCAGATCGGCATGGTGGTGCTGATTTCATTGGCGGCCAAGAACGGTATCCTGATCGTCGCATTCGCCAAGGAACAACGCGAGGCCGGCAAATCCATCCGCGAGGCCGCGTTGCTTGGCGCACGGATGCGCATCCGCGCCGTGCTGATGACCTCGATCGCCTTCATCGCCGGTCTGATCCCCCTCGTCTGGGCTGAGGGCGCCGGGATGCTCAGCCGCCGCGCGGTCGGAACGGCGGTGTTCGCGGGGATGATCGTGGCGACCGCGATCGGGGTGTTCCTGATCCCAATGCTGTACGTGGTGTTCCAAAGCCTGCGGGAACGCGCGAAACGCCTGTTCAGCGGCGCGCCCGCGCCGGTTGTCACGCAGGGGACGGCGCATGAAGCCGGGTCTGTCCCCATTCCGGCGGCGCGGAAGCCGTCTTCCTCCGCGTCGCACGGGGATTGATGGCGGGGGGACGGCTTTCATCGGCATTCCAGGTGAGAAACACATTTTTTTGAAGATGATGAACGCGGATGAAGACGGGATGGGCGGAGGGGCATCAGCATTCCGGGCCGTCCATGCTGAAGCGTGCCCTGACCACCCCTCCCGCCATCCCGTCTTCATCATCTTTAAAAAATGCGTCTCTCACCCACAGCGCGGCTGAAGGCTGCCCCCGCCCAAAGACCGCATGTCGTCACATGTGAGGAACACCCTCACAGATCCGGACGGAAATCCCCGCGTCCCGTGCCGGCATAAAGGATTTCCGCCTGCCGCCGCGCCGCCTCCGCCTGCATCGCGACCAGCGCCGGTTCCCGCTCACGTTCCGGGCGGGGCTCCGGTTGAAAGTGATGATGGGTATCCACGCCGCGCACCAGCGCCGCGCTGTCGCCGGTGACCGCCACCTGACGCACATGCGCCGGGATATAGCGCACCGCGAGCGCGATCCGCCGGTCCATTCCCCGGTTCGCGGGGGAGGCATGGAAAATCTTGTGATGATGTAACGACATCTCGCCCGCCGCCATTTCCACGTCGATCGCCGTGGCTTCATCGACAGTCACGGCGATCTCCTGGCCGCGGGTCAGCATGGCGCCGGGTTTCCAGGTGTCGGTATGTTCCACCACTTCGCGCGTGTGGGTGCCCCTGACCATCTTCATGGCGCCATTTTCCACCGTGACATCGGACAGCGCGATCCAGACCGTGATCGCCTCGTCAGGCTCCAGATGCCAATAGGTCAGGTCCTGGTGCCAGCCGACATAGCGGCCATCGCCCGGCTCCTTGACGAACCAGTGCGTGTTCCAGGCCAGCAGGTTGGGGCCGAGAATGTCCTCGACCACGTCGAGGATGGCGGGCGTGCGCATCAGTTCATCGACCCAGGGATACAGCAAATGGCTCTTGAACATCGCCCCGCCCCGCAACGGGCCGCCATTGCGCTGTTCCACCGCTTCGAGGCAGGCGCGGTAATACGCCGCTTTCTCCCGCCCGATCGCGGGCAGCGGGAACAGCACCCCATCGTGGTGGTACTGGGCCATGGCGTCGGATGACAGTGTTTTTGGCACGGCGCGCGCTCCCTTGATGCGGCGTTTCTCGTGGCGGTTCAGGCCTGGGTCTGTCAAGCGCGGCGGTGAGACACCCAGGGTCAGGGCCTTTTCCATGCCGCGCGGCGGGATTGCTCACTGGGTTCGTGCCGGAAAAGTAAAGAAATCCTTGCTGAGCGGATCAAGGTTCCCGCCGCGCCCAGGGAAAGCACGCCCGGAGATACCCGCCTTGCCACCGGTCTCATGACCCGCCCGCACCCCACCCTTGGCCACCGCCCCCGGAACCGGGCATGCTCCCCCTCCCAAGCGGAGACAGGATCATGGCGACGACGAAATTCGGCCTCGCGCAACCCGTTCGCCGGGTCGAGGATCCAAGATTGCTGAAAGGCATGGGCCGTTACACCGATGACATCGTGTTGCCGGGGATGCTGCACGGGCTCGTGCTGCGGAGCCCGCACGCGGCGGCGCGCATTTTGTCCATCGACACGGCGGCGGCGGCGAAACTCCCTGGCGTCCAGGCGATTTACACCGCCGCCGATCTGAAAGCCGCCGGTCTGGGGACGCTGCCCTGCGCGGCGCCGGTGCAGAACACCGATGGCTCCGCCATGGCGAGCCCGCCGCATCCGGTGCTGGCCGAGGGCATGACGCGCCATGTCGGCGATCCGGTGGCGTTCATCGTCGCCGGGACGATCGAACAGGCGCGGGACGCGATGGAGCAGGTCCAGGTGGACTATGATGTGCTGCCCTCCGCCACCGATCTGGCCACCGCGATGGACGCGGGGGTGCCGGAGGTCTGGCCGGAAGCCAAAAACAACATCGCGTTCGACTGGGACATTGGCGACAAGGCCGCGACGGACGCCGCCTTCGCCAAAGCCGCGCATGTGACGCGGCTGACGGTGGTGAACAACCGGATCGTTGTTTCCTCGATCGAATCCCGCGCCGCCGTCGCTGAGTACGATCAGGCGGCGGGCCGCTGGACCTTGCATGCCAACACGCAGGGCGGCTGGCTTATCAAGAACCTGATCGGGCCGTTGTTCAACACCGGTCCGGAGAATTTCCGTGTCGTGACGCCCGATGTCGGTGGCGGATTCGGCATGAAACTTTTTCTCTATGCCGAGCATGTCCTGACCTGTTTCGCCGCCCGCGCGCTGAACCGTCCGGTGAAATGGGCGGCGGACCGCGCGGAATCGTTTCTGTGCGACACACAAGGCCGCGACAACATCACGTTGGGCGAACTGGCGATCGACGCCGATGGAACATTCATCGCGCTGCGGACCCGCAATGTTTCCAACATGGGCGCATATTTGTCCACTTTCGCGCCTTATATCCCGACATACGCAGGGACCAGCGTGCTGTCGAGCGTGTATGGTTTCAAGGCGATTCACGCTCAGGTTTTGGGGGTTTTCACGAATACGGTGCCGGTGGACGCGTATCGCGGGGCGGGAAGGCCGGAGGCGAATTATCTGGTGGAACGGCTGGTGGATGCCGCGGCGCGGGAACTGAAGGTTGACCGCATCGCGTTACGGCGGCGCAACATGGTGCCGCCCTCGGCGATGCCGCACGCGACGCCGGTGGGCAAAACGTATGACAGTGGCGATTTCCGGCTGGTGCTGGACACGGCGCTGGAGAAAATCGGCCATGCCGGATTTGAGGCCCGCCGCGCCGCCGCGGCCGCGCGGGGGAAACGCCGTGGTCTCGGACTGGCGTATTACCTTGAGGCGACAGGCGGCGATCCCACCGAGCGCGCCGAGATCCGTTTCGCTGATGATGGCTTCGTCGATGTTTTCGTCGGCACTCAGTCCACCGGGCAGGGGCACGAGACGGCTTATGTCCAGCTCACCGCCAGCCGGCTGGGGATTGATGGGGAGAAAATACGGATACGCCAGGGCGATACCGACACGATCCCGGTGGGCGGCGGCACGGGCGGCGCGCGCAGCTTGTACTCGGAGGGTCAGGCGATCGTGAAAACCGCTGACAGCGTCATCGAGAAAGGCAAGACCGCCGCGGCGGACGCGCTGGAGGCGGCGGTGGCCGACATCGTCTTCGCGGACGGGCGCTTCTCCATCGCGGGCACGGATCGCGGCATCGACATCCTGGCGCTCGCCGCACGGCAGCGGCAAACCGGCGGCGCCACGCTCGATACCGCCGAGATCGCCGCCATCGACCACCACACCTTCCCCAATGGCTGCCACATGGCGGAGGTCGAGATCGATCCCGAAACGGGTGTCACCACCGTCGTCCGTTATGTCGTGTGCGACGATTTTGGCACGGCGATCAATCCGCTGATCGTGCGCGGTCAGGTAGCGGGCGGCGTGGCGCAAGGACTGGGCCAGGCGATCCTGGAGAACACCGTGTTTGACCGGGAGTCTGGACAATTGCTGTCGGGCAGTTTCATGGATTACGCCCTGCCGCGCGCTGACGACGTGCCAGATGTCGAGGTGCATCTGCTCGAAATCCCCTGCGTCACCAACACGCTTGGCGTGAAGGGCGCGGGCGAGGCGGGCGCGGTCGGCAGCCCGCCCGCGCTGATCAACGCCATCCTCGACGCGCTGAGCGTCGATGGGATCACCGCGATCGACATGCCCGCGACACCCGAACGCATCTGGCGGGCGCTGGCGGCGGCATGAGCCACCGCGCGCGCCTCGCCGTCGATATCGGCGGCACGTTCACCGATCTCGTGCTGTCCCTGCCGGAGCGCACGCTGTCGAAAAAACTGTTGACCACGCACGATCATCCCGACGCGGCGGTGATCGAGGGCACGCGGATGATCCTGGCCGAGGCCGGGATCGCCGCGTCTCAACTGGACCTGGTGATCCATGGCACCACGCTGGCGACCAATGCGCTGATCGAGCGCAAGGGTGCGAGAACCGCGCTGCTCAC
>JAYVCG010000204.1:0-8406 GCA_043750075.1 Acetobacteraceae bacterium
GGGCGGGCGCGGGCTCGACGACACCGAGCGCCACCGTTTGGTTGGTCATCCGGTCCACCAGGATCAGGGCACCCAATGTCCGGTCGGTGGCGTAATCGACGGCGATCAGTGGCTTGTCAAAAACCAGATCCACCAAGGCGATCTCGTTCATGCCAAGGGCCGTCGCGGGATGTGCCTGGAAAGTCTGGATGTCGATCGCGTGATGGATGCGCGCGACCCGCGCATTCGCGGTGGCGGTGCCGAGCCGGACGAGGAAGTTTTGCCCCTGGCTCAACTTTTCCTCGACCATCCACAACAGGCGGCTGGTCACCGCGGTCACCGGGTTAAGCGGGTCGTCGGCCGGGACCATCACGTCGCCGCGGGAGATGTCGATTTCATTGCTCAGCGTGACGGTCACCGCCTCACCGGACATGGCACTCGTCTGATCGCCATCGGCGGTGACGATGCGTGCGATGCGGCTGCGCTGTCCGCCCGGCAGGGCTACCACGGGTTGATTGACATGCATCACGCCACTGGCGACGGTGCCCGCGTAGCCTCGGAAATCCAGGTTTGGCCGGTTGACCAGTTGCACCGGAAAACGGAAGCCCTTCGTGCTGTCCGGCGGAGGCGCGGCCGGCACGGTTTCCAGATGATCCAGCAGCACCGGCCCTTCGTACCATGAGGTTCGCGCTGAGCGTGCGGCGATGTTGTCACCTTCCCGCGCGCAAATCGGAATCGAAACGATCTCCGTGAAGCCGAGCGATCCGGCCGCCTGACGGAAATCGCCGGTGATCCGCTCCCAGACCTCCTGAGAAAATCCGGCCAGGTCCATCTTGTTGACCGCGAGCACAACGTGCCGCACGCCAAGGGTGGCGACAATATAGGCGTGACGGCGGGTTTGCGGCAGCACGCCCTTGCGGGCATCGATCAGGATGATCGCCAGGTCCGCGGTCGAGGCCCCGGTCGCCATGTTCCTTGTATATTGCTCATGGCCCGGCGTGTCGGCGACGACGAATGAGCGGCGGCCGGTCGAAAAATAGCGATAGGCGACATCGATCGTGATGCCCTGTTCCCGCTCCGCCGACAGACCGTCGACCAGCAGCGCGAAATCGCGTGCGTCCCCGTGCGTGCCGTAACGCCGCGAGTCTCGGTCGAGCGCGGACAACTGATCGTCCAGAACCGCGTTCGAGTCGAACAACAACCGTCCCAGAAGAGTAGACTTTCCGTCATCAACGGAACCGCAGGTCAGGAAGCGCAGAAGCGATGTTTCATCTGGCACAAAGCCGGGATGGGCCGCCTCATAAGACGATGTGAGCTGAAGGGCGGCGTTCATCAGAAATAGCCTTCTTGCTTTTTTTGTTCCATGGAGCCGGTGCCGTCATGATCGATCGCCCGGCCGTGACGTTCCGATGTGCGGGAGCCGCGCATTTCGGCGATGATCCCCGGCAGGGTCGTGGCGTCGCTCTCGACCGCGCCGGTCAACGGGTAACAACCGAGAGTACGGAAGCGGATCATCTTCGTCTCGACGATTTCATCCGGCCGCAATACCATGCGGCCGTCGTCGCGCATGATCAGCATGCCGTCTCGCTTCACCACCGGACGCGGCGCCCCGAAATAAAGCGGCACGACAGGTATGTCTTCCCGCGCGATGTAGTCCCACACATCCGCCTCGGTCCAGTTGGACAGCGGAAAGACACGAAAGCTTTCTCCTGGCGCCTTGCGTGTGTTGTAGAGGTGCCAGGGCTCGGGCCGCTGGTTTTTCGGATCCCACCGGTGTTCCGCCGAACGCAGGGAAAAAACCCGTTCCTTGGCGCGGGATTTCTCCTCGTCGCGGCGGGCGCCGCCAAACGCGGCGTCGAATTTGTATTTGTCCAAGGCCTGCTTCAACCCTTGCGTCTTCATCACATCGGTATGCAGCCGCGATCCCGATGCGAATGGATCGACCCCGGCGCGCAAGCCGTCCTCATTGACGTGAACGATCAGGTGGCAGCCCAGGTCTTTCATCAGCTTGTCGCGAAATTCGATCATCTCCCGGAACTTCCATGTGGTATCCACATGGAGCAGCGGAAAGGGCAGGGGCGCGGGATAAAACGCCTTGATCGCCAGATGCAGCAGGACGCCGGAATCCTTGCCGATGGAATAAAGCAGAACCGGATTGTCGGCGGTGGCGGCGACCTCGCGGAAGATGAAAATGCTCTCCGCCTCAAGGCGGCGGAGACGAGACATGCTGTTCATGATCGTACTCCGGCGCGCGCGAGCCGACCCTCTGCCGTGACGTGCAGACCGCATTCCTTGGCTGTCTCTTCTTCCCACCACCAGCGTCCGGCCCGTTCCGGCTCCCCTGGCGCCACGGCCCGCGTGCAGGGGGCGCAACCGATCGAAAGGAAGCCGCGTTCGTGAAGGGGGTTGATGGGGATATCCTCGGCCCTCGCCATCGCGGCGATGCGCTCGCGCGACCAGTCGAACAGCGGATTGGCTTTCATCAGGCCGCGCGCGGAATCGTGGCTGACAAAATCCATTCCTTGCCGGGACGCCGACTGATCCGCGCGCAGGCCGGTGATCCAGGCCGCCGCGTTGGTCAGCGCACGCGCCAGGGGCTCGACCTTCCGGATGTCACAGCACACTTTCCGGGCAGCACGGCTCCCATAGAAGCCATCGATCCCCTGCTGTTCGACAAGTCCCTCGACAGCCGCGGTCTCGGGGTAGTAGCCGCGGATCCTGATGCCATAACGCTCCTCACTCTTTGCCCAAAGCGCATGAGTTTCCGCGAACATCCGGCCGGTATCGAGAGTGACGAACCTCACTTCGATCCCAGCCCTGGCGATCAGATGTGTCAGCACCTGGTCTTCCAGCCCAAAACTCGTGGTGAAGACCAGGTCGCCCGCCACGCGATGCCGTAGCAATATCACACGTTCCGTGGGATCGAGTGGCTGGAAGGCCGTATCGAGTTGTTTCGCCAGGATCTCGCTCGCGGGGCCAGGCGCGGGGCCCGCCTTCAAATCGTCTCGCCGGTGCGGGTCAGGTACGCTCGTCATTACACTATCGACTCCCTATCGCGCCATTCCGGCGATGCCGGACGCGGGTTCACCTTCCCTCCCCGGAAGCGCCACGCCGGCCGGTACGAACAGTGGACACCAGGGTCAGGCCTCGGAGGAGGTATATTAGAAATATTTTTCTCAAACATGCAATACGGACTCAAAATAAAGAAAATATTTCCACGAAATTCGTCCATTCGAATGATGGCTTCCATGGTTTCCCATCGCCAGACAAGTATATCCCGCGCGGTGGACGTAGCGGCATTCATGCCCGTTGACCGTCAGGCATACCTCGACAGCACCAGTGACCGGAGGCCGTTCCAGCTTGTTAACGTCCCGCCGATGGTATCCGGCGGACAAGTGGGCCCGGACGAACGGAAGAGCCGGATTTGAGTGGTTTTGTGACAAATCAGGAACGACATGACGCGGTCCTTGACCGCATTCAATGGTCTGCCACCTGACGGTTGTCATGGCTGGTGCCGGTGGGGGTGCCGGGAAACACTTGTTCTTGTCAGGGGCGAGGCAGGACCGCCAAAAGCCAAAAATCAGGCCGATTTTCTGTGCGGCAAACCCTGTCGGAATGGCAAAGTGTGCGGAAACCGTAGCTCATGGGTTTTCCGGCACCCCTCCAAAATCCTTATGCGTACCAGAAGGGCGTTTGGTTATTGGGGGCCAAAACATCCACCATCTCCAGCGGTCCCGCCTGATCCAGCCAGGCGACCACCGTCTTCCCATGCAGGGTCTGCCCGGCCAGCAGCGGATTGACCGGCATGACGTCGAATCCCTGATCCAGCGGAAACCGCATCACCCCATGCGAGGCCGCCAGGGCTTCATCGAGGCCCCGGCCAGGCCGATGCGCCGCGTTATCGTCAGCAGGCGCCAGATCGTTTCGTCGCTCTGCCCGTCGATGTGCATCGCCCCCTCCTACCGCCGCCAGTCGAGCCGGGGCTCGGAGCGCGCGGCGGGCCGCGTCAGAGGCTCCCCGCGCCGCGCGGGCCGCGCGTTGGGCGGCGGCGGCGGACGGTCTTCCAGTTCCGGTTCCCCCGGCGGCTCCGGTTCCTGGGCGTTGAACAATTCGTGCCGCGCGGGCGGGATCGGCGGGCGGCTCATGATGATGCGGTCGTTCGCGCGCGGCTCGGCCATGCGGGGCGGGTACACGTCGTCGTAATCCGTGTTGGGCGTGCCCGCGGGAGGCAGACGCAAGGCCACATGGCGGATTTCGTTCTGAATCTCATCCAGCCTTTGCTCGATGACTTCCAGGCGGCTTTTCACCCCGAACACGCTGAACGGCATGAACAGGAACGACAGACCCCATAACAGGGTCGGGAGTAACAGGACCAGGGGAACCCAGGAGGGCAGCCATTCCGGAAAGTTGAACAAATGTTGCATCCCACACTCTTGACACGAACCGTTGGATCATAGCCGCCAACGGAAAGAATGGCACCCGGTTTTTATTGATCGCGGTCTGGAGGTAACAGGCGGTGAGGGAGGGTTGGCTGAGAACACGAGGCTCCGCCCCGCGCTCCGCCAGGAGGCTTTGCCCCCTGGACCCCCACCAAAGGCGGGGCCTTTGGAAACCATTCATGGGAGTGCGGCCAGGGGCCAGGCCCGTCTTTTTTTGGACAATATCCTGAACATCACTCCACCCTGGTCAAAGCCCCCATCGTTTCTCCAATAGAACGATGCAGCACCAGATCGGCCATGCGATCCATCTGCGTCGGCTCGCGGTTCACGATCACCAGCGAGGCACCGTTCCGTTTCGCCAGTTCCGGAAATCCGGCGGCCGGATACACGACCAGCGACGATCCCATGGTGATGAACAAATCGGCGAGCAAGGTCTCCTGCTCCGCGCGGCGCATCTCATCGACCGGCATCGCCTGCCCGAACGAGATCGTCGCCGTCTTCACCCATCCGCCACAGGCACAATGCGGCACGATGTTGTCGCGCTCGAAATCCACCCGCAGCGCGTCAATCTCATACCGCTGTTTGCATTCGAGGCAATGCGCGTAGGTGGTGTTGCCGTGCAGTTCGATCACTTTCGCATCTGGGACGCCGGAATCCTGATGCAGCCCATCGATGTTCTGCGTGATCACCGCGGTCGCCTTGCCCTGACGGATCAGCTCGGCGCAGGCCCGGTGGCCGCGATTGGGGGCGGCCTGACGGAACATGTCCTCCATCGCGAAACGCCGCCGCCAGGTTTCCCGCCGCGCCTCATCCGAGCGCATGAAGTCCCGGAAATCGATCGGGGCCATCTTCGTCCATACTCCGCCCGGACTGCGAAAGTCCGGAATGCCGGATTCCGTGCTGATCCCCGCGCCGGTGAACAGCACGACCCGGTCGGCGGTGTCGATCAGGCGGGAAAGTTCCTCCAGATCCTCGTCCATGGTGTTTCCTCGGTCAGAATGGTTCCGGATAATGCCCGGCGTGGAGGCGGATCGGCGGTTTCGCGCCGGGATCGGTCACGATGCCGGGCAGCGCGGGTTTGCCGGAGGCGAAGGCGGCGTGGCCACGGGCGGCAAGGCTGGAGTGTTGCCCTCGCGGACTCATCACGGCACGAAAATCATCACCGCGAGGGAACGCCCACAGCTCATCTGACACCATTCCCTTCAACCGGCACATATACCCGCCCATCGAACAACCGCCGCGCGGTGCGGTAGAACGCGCCGCTGTGCGCCGTCCAGACGCCCATGCGATCCTGGCCCACATCCGCGTCCACCGTCAGAATCCCCGAGGGCATGCCGATCCGCACCGACGCCCCGGCATGCGGTCCAAGCACGCTGTTCACCAGCGTCCCCGTGATCCGCGCCGCGACCCCGGTGCAGAGCGAGGCGGTCAGCGGCAGCGCCCGGTGCGGCTGGCCATTGGACAGGAACCGCGCGGTCAGATCGACCTGAGCCGCCCCGACCGGCTCGCCGGACAAGGTGGGCGCGTCCATCGGCGGTGCGACGAAGCCAATGATCGGCACGCCGTTGATGGTGCGGGCCTCGGCCTCATCGCGGGCGATCCCCATGGCGACGGAGGCGGCACGGCGGATGCGTTGCAATGTGTCCAAAAGGGCCGCGTTCTGATCCAGTGTTTCCGGCAGTTCGCGTCCGGTCAGGCCGAGATCGGAGGCGCGGACGAACACGCAGGCATTGGCGGCGTCGATCATCGAGACGGAGATCGTGCCAACCTCCGGCACCACCAGTTCATCGACGACGTTGCCGGTGGGCAACAGTTTGCCGGTCGTGGCGCCGCCGGGTGAGAGGAAATCAAGCCGCACCGGGGCGCCAAAGCCCGCCACGCCGGGGATCGCCATCGTCCCGTCCGCCGCCGCGCGCCCGTCCACCAGCGGGAAGGTCGAACGGACGATCTTCCTCGTGTTGGTGTTGAAAATCCGCACCACCGCCTGATCGCCATTGGGATGCAGCAATCCCTCATCCACCGCGAAGGGGCCGACGGCGGAACTCATGTTGCCGCACATGCCGCGATAATCGACCATCGCCTCGCGGATTTGCACCTGCGCGAAGGTGTAGTCGATATCGGCGTCCTCTCGCTGTGACGGCGCCAGGATGCAGACTTTCGACAGTGACGAAATCCCGCCGCCCATGCCGTTCAACTGGCGTCCGTTCGGGTCCGGGCTGCCCATCGCGGCGAGGAAGACCGGGTCCCAGTCCTCGCGCGCCGGAAGGTCTTTGGCGTGGAACATGATGGCGCGGCTGGTGCCGCCGCGCATGAACACAGCGGGATAGGCGCGCAACGGCATGGGATTTCTCCTGTATCAGAACCCGAACGCGACCCGCCGCGTGTTGCCTTGCCGGAGGGTACGATACCGGGCCAGGGCCAGCAGCGGGAAATACAGCCGGTAGCCATGGTAACGCAGGTAGAAGACGCGGGGAAATCCCACGGCGGTGTATGGTTCCTCGCTCCATTCCCCGTCCGGGCGGCGCGTGCGCGTCAGATGATCGATGCCGCGGGCGACAGCGGGGTGGTTGATTTCGCCCGCCGCCATCAGGCCAAGCAAGGCCCAGGCGGTCTGGCTGGGGGTGCTGTGTTTGTAATGGCCTGGGAGGGCAGAGGTGGGGGTCGTGGCGTAGGTTTCCTCGTCCTCACCCCAGCCGCCGTCCTCGCGCTGCACGGAGAGCAGCCAGGCGGCGGCGCGGCTTATCGCGGGATCGCCATGGCTGAGGCCCGCCGCGTTCAGGGCGCACAGCACGGACCAGGTGCCGTAGATGTAATTGGTGCCCCAGCGGCCGAACCAACTGCCATCCGTTTCTTGTTCGCGCATCAGGAAGGCCAGCGCGCTTGTCATCACCGGATCGTCCGCGGCCATGCCGGTCTGCGCCAGGAACGACACGCAGCGCGCCGTCACGTCGCTGGTCGGCGGGTCGAGCAGGGCGCCATGATCCGCGAACGGAATGTGATTGAGGTGGAGATGGGTGTTCTCCGGCTCGAACGCGCCCCAGCCGCCGTCGAGTTTTCCGCCGCCCCTGGACTGCATGCCGATGATCCATTCCCGCGCCCGGGCGATGGCCTCGCCATGCGCCGGATCGCCGTCGCGGTGCAGGAGCATGGCGACGACAGCGGTATCGTCCACGTCGGGATAATGCGGGTTTTCGTACTGGAACGCCCATCCGCCCGGCCGCAGACCGGGACGGCGGACAGCCCAATCGCCGGTGAGGGTGGTGATTTGTTTTTTCAACAGCCACTGGCAGGAGGGCTCGATGTCCCTTCCGGCCTCGATCATCGCATGACCGGCGAGGCTGGTGTCCCAGACGGGCGACAGGCAGGGCTGGCAGTACGCGCGGTCCTCTGTCTCCACCAGCAATTTCCGCACCGCCCGCCAGGCGATGGCCGCGTCCGGGTGATCTGGTGGATAACCGAGCGTATCGAACATCATCACGCTGTTGGCGATGGCGGGATAGATGCCGCCCAACCCGTCATCGCCGTTGAGACGCTCAGTGACGAAGGCAACGGCTTTTCGCAGCGCGTATGCCTGGCTGGATGAGGGAAAAAATGGTTGCGCGAGGCGCAGGGCGTTGTCGAACCTCTTGAAGAATCGTGCCCATCCGGAACGATACGGCCCCTTGATCCAGCCGGTGATCCGTTCGGGCGGGGTACGGAACAATTCCTGGACATGCACGCGGCGGGGATTACGCGCGGCTGGGCGTTTGGCCATCAACACCAGCAGCGGCACGATGACGGTGCGTGACCAATAGGACACTTTCGACAAATGGAACGGAAACCACCGGGGCAGCAGCATGATCTCCAATGGCATCACCGGCACCGCGCGCCAGGGCACCTGGCCGAACAGCGCGAGTTGCGCGCGGGTGAAGACATTCGCCCGTTCCGCCCCGCCCGCCGCCAGGATCGCCTCCCGCGCGCGGCGCATGTGCGGCGCGTCCGGATCGTC
>JAYVCG010000205.1:0-4868 GCA_043750075.1 Acetobacteraceae bacterium
GCCCGGACCGGGCATGGCGCGGTAAATGCCGTGCAGGCGCAGGATGCGGTCGCGATGCGGCGCGCCCCGGCTTTCCAGCGACAGGTCATGCACCGTGAGCCCCGCCTTCTCCGCCGCGTCGCGTGAGAGATGATACGAGCCGCTGCCGGTCACACCGCGCAAATTGATCAGCGTCGTCAGGCCCAGAAGACGGGTGAGACGGCGGATGCGCATCGGTGTCGGGTGGTTGCAGCGGTACAGCCTGCCGGGGATCACCGTGGCCAGGTTGCTGAACGGCAGGCGCAGGATCGCGTGATCGATGAACAGCGAATCAACCCAGGCGAGCACGCGGCCCCGGACGGTGTTCACATCGCCTTTGAAGATCGAGTCCATGAAAGATGCGCGCGTCCCCGTCCTGTCCCGATCCTGTCCGGATCCTGTCCCTGGACCCAGTCCCCGGCGATTATGCCTTTTGTCCGGCCTCGCCCGCAATCCGGGCCACCGTGCCGGCCAGATCGGGGCGTCCATCGGCGCGTAACCCGGCGATCACGCCGGCCCGGTCGGCCTCGGGGCGGTTCTGGCTCATTTTCCATTTGCCCTGGAGGGTGGTGATCGTCAGCGTGAAGCCGGTGATGCCGTTCAGCATCCCCTGAACGAAATCCTCCGGCGCGTCGGAGACAGCCCAGGGAAGGGGGCGGGGGGATTCGTGATGGAGGGTGAGGCGGGTGACGATGTCCAGCAGCCGCGTCTTATCGTTAAAGAAATGTAATGTTCCGTGCGCGTGAATGGCGCTGTAGTTCCAGGTTGGCACGACTTTCCCGGTCTCGCGTTTGGTCGCGTAGTAAGAGGGGGTGATGTAGCCCTCCGGCCCCTGGAAGATCGCCAGAGCCTCGCCGATGGCTTCTTTCACCTGCGGGTTGGGGCGGGCGAGATGGCCGATCAGAGTGCCATACGGCGCCGGTTCCGGGTCCAGCAGCAGGGGGATGTGGCTGGCGATCAACCCGTCCGCGGTCAGGGATACCAGGGTCGCGAAGCCGTGCGCACGGATCGCGTCATGCAGGACGGGGATGCGGTCTTCGGCGAAGTGGGCGGGGACGTACATGGGTTTGGTCCAGGGTCAGGGAAATGGCTCCCATCGATAGGGGGAGCTGTTTCCTGGAACAAGACCATGCGGGGGGTTTTCAGAGCTGGGCTCCGCCCAGTACCCGCCAGGAGGGCGCTGCCCTCCTGGACCTCCCGCCAAAGGCTGGCCTTTGGAAACCATCCATGCGGGGATGTTTCAGACGAAATCGCTGGACCTGAGATCGGACACACCGGCGAAGGTGATCCGCGTGTTGTCCGACAGCCGGACAGTGGTGGAGCCAAACGCGACCGTCGCGCGTTCCAGCGCATCACGCACGGCGTTCGGCTCATGACCAAACAGCGCGACGTGATCTTCTCCATGGTGGAAGTTCCAGATCGTGTCGTCACTGCCCGCGGCGCCTCTCGCGAACAAGTACAAATCATGCCCGGAACCGCCGATCATCTGCGAATCCCCGGTCGAGGCGACGAGCGTGGTGTTACCCGTGCCACCGAACAGGGCCGTGGAACCGGAGCCGGCGAACAACACATCGTCGCCGCCGTCCGCCGAGCCGACCAGCGTTTCATGGCCCGATCCGGCGATGAGGTCGCTCCGGCCATGGCCGCGGCCGACGATCACCGCGCCTTCGCCGCCACCGATCACTGTGGAATTGCCGGTGCCGGCGACCAGCAGATCATGACCGCCACGCCCGCCGAACAACGTGGTGGAACCCGAACCACCCACCACCGTGCTCGCGCCGCTGCCGCCAACGAACAGCAATTCCCCCTCGCCACCCCAGAAATGCCCGCCCCCGCTGTTGGCGAACACCGTGGAAGCTCCAGCGGACGCGACCACCGTGGAGGCAGCGGTCCCGCCACTGAACATCAGCGTCCCGCTGCCGCCAAACACCAGCGGCGTGCCGCCAGCGGCATTCACCGTCGTGTGGCCGCCGCCGCCAATGACCGTATGCGCGCCGTGCGAGGAGATGATGTCGTCGTCACCAGAGTCACCGAACAGCACGGTGCCTTCACTCGTCAGGTTGACACGGGAATGACCACCGCTGAGGTGGATTTCCTGCTCGGGCGTCACGTCGTCGAAGGACGCGTTCGCGGGAAGGGTGATCTTGTTCTTCGCCATGGGGGTTCTCTCTCTCTTGTTATGATGGGCCAGCTTCGCCTGGTCATGCGGGCGGTGACTGTCCATCCGGTCAGTTTCTGTTCCAATGAATGCCGGCGCGGGGCAGCGCGGCGGCATGTCGAAACCGTTTTACGGTTGTGAAAGCATGACGGGCCGGGAAGATGCTTTATTCCGCGCCAATCTCATGAAGCCGCGAAATACTCCCGTGGCGTGGAAAATCCCATGACGTGAGCGTATTTAAAAAAACCTTCATCTGTCCGGGGCGGCTTGATCTGTTCCTGCCGCTCAGGGCGCGGGTATGGAAGGGTTGATCGTGTCGTTTCCCCACCGCGCGGCACGCGGAGGGGGAAAGACAGGCAGGGCGCTGCCCTGAAACCCGCCAGGAGGGCGCCGCCCTCCTGGACCACCCGCCAGGGACACTGTCCCTGGACCCCATTCATGGGAGTCACCAGGGGATGAGGTCCAGGGGCCCGGCCCGTCATGCGAAGCATGCCAAAGGCAGGGCGCGGGGCGAAGCCCAGGATTTAAAGCCGCTCAGGCCGCCGCGCGGATCGCCGCGGCGCGCACGTCGTCGCCGACACCGGATTCGAAACTGGCGAAATTCTCCTCGAACCGCTCCACCAGATGCCGCGCCATCTTGTCGTACGCGGCCTTGTCAGCCCATGTCCGCCGGGGATCGAGCACCTCGTCGGGAACACCATCGACGTGCTCGGGGAAGTGGAGGCCGAAGAACGGATCGCGGCGGAATTTCGTCTGAAGCAGCGTGCCGTCCAGGGCGCCGCGCAACAGGGCACGGGTATGGCGGATGCTCATGCGCGAGCCCACGCCATACTGACCGCCGCTCCAGCCGGTGTTGACCAGCCAGCATTCGGCGCCATGCCGGGCGATCAGCTCGGCGAGCAGCTTGCCATACACCTCCGGGCGGCGCGGCAGGAACGGGTGGCCGAAGCAGGTGCTGAACGTGGCCTTGGGCTCGCTGCCCAGACCCTTTTCGGTGCCCGCGACCAGGGCGGTGTAGCCGGACAGGAAGTGGTACATCGCCTGCGCGGGCGTCAGACGGGAAATCGGCGGCAGCACGCCAAACGCATCGCAGGTCAGCATCACGACGTTCTTCGGCTGCCCGCCGCGGCCCGAGAGTTCGACGTTGGGGATGAACTCGACCGGGTAGCACGAACGGGTGTTCTCGGTCAGGCTCTGGTCGTTGAGGTCCAGCACGCCGCGCGCGTCGCCAACCACGTTTTCCAGCACGGTGCCAAAACGGTTGGTGGCGGCGTAGATTTCCGGCTCGGCCTCGCGCGACAGGTTGATGACCTTGGCGTAACAGCCGCCCTCGAAATTGAAGGTGCCGGTGTCGGACCAGCCATGCTCGTCATCGCCGATCAGGCGGCGGTGCGGGTCGGACGAAAGCGTGGTCTTGCCGGTGCCGGACAGGCCGAAGAACAGCGCGACATCTTCCTCGGGGCCGATGTTGGCGCTGCAATGCATGGGCATCACGCCCTTGCCGGGCAAAATCCAGTTCATCACGGTGAAAATGGATTTCTTGATCTCGCCCGCGTATTCGGACCCGGCGATGACGATGATCTTCTGCTCGAACGACAGGGCGATGGAGGTCTCGGAACGGGTGCCGTCGATCGCCGGATCGGTCTGGAACAGGGGGGCGTGCAGGATGGTGTAATCGGGCACGAACGCGGCGAGGTCTTCCACCGGCGGGCGGATGAACATGTTGCGGGCGAACAAGGCGGACCAGGCCTGGGTGGTGACGAGGCGCACCCGCACGCGATGCGCCGGGTCGGCGCCCGCGTACAGATCCTGGGTGAACAGATCCTGGCCTTGCAAATAGGCCTGCGTGCGGGCTTTGAGCACCGCGAACTTCTCCGGCGCGTAACGCTGGTTGATCCTGCCCCACCAGATGTCCTTCGTGACCGAGGGCTCATCGACCACGAATTTGTCCCGCACCGAGCGGCCGGTGTGCACCCCGGTCTTCACCATCAGCGAACCGTCGATCGACAGCCTGCCCTCTCCCCGGCGCAGGGACTCGGCGACCAGGGACGGCGCGGTCAGGTTGGGGTGAACCGCGCGGCCCGCGCGCACGCCCGTGCCCGCCAGGGCCTGCTCAGCCATCAGGACATCCCCTTGGGCGGCCTGTTTCGACGCTTCGTCCGATGCCTGTGTCAAAGTGCGTTTCCTGTCCAAGAGCCCGATCATGCCGCCGGCGGGCGTGCTATCACCCGGTAGGAATCCTATTCTGGCCTCGCGCGCAAGGGTGGCGTTTCGCAGATGCGAGATTACCGGCTGCGTCACGATGGTGTGACGGACGTGACGGAGGCATTCCAGGTGCTGCTTCGAACGCGAACGCGGCGAAAGAATGGCCATGCGGCGGCAGACCAGGGAGCGCCCTGGATGCCCATCCGGAACGGCCTCACCGCGGAGAAAAAGTCTCAAAGCCGTTTGACTGAACATGCGGCGGCTGATCCGGAAAAAAGCCAGGCGGGGCAGCGCCCCGATCTTCCTTCCTTCAGGGAATTACCCCGCTCTCCCTCCGGTCCCGGCTTTTCCCCCACGCCAATCCGCTTTAAGCACGGCGGGACACCCAAGGGAGTGCCCGCCGCGTGACCACGACCCTCGCCAACAGCCTGCGCACCGGCCCCAACGCACGCGGCCGCTTCGGCGATCATGGCGGCCGTTTCGTGGC
>JAYVCG010000206.1:0-3082 GCA_043750075.1 Acetobacteraceae bacterium
AGCCGACGGGGACGTAACGTTCGCTCATTTCGGGGGGGCCAGTTGGATTTGCGGGGCCTCGGTGGGGCCGGTGGGCCGTGCCGCGAGGGCCAGCAGCAGGATGGCGGGGAGCAGACCGGCCAGCAGCAGCCAGAGCACGCGATGGGCGCGTTGGTGAGCGCGTGTCATGGGCCGCGCCGTGTCAGGATGAACCAGCGCGTCAGCACGAACGGCCACAGCAGGATCAATCCTGGCAACAGCAGCGGCCTGAACGCGTAGGCCCCGCGCGCCGCCGGGTCCAGGCGGTCGATGCCGAGAAACAGGAACGCCACGCCCGCGATGAAGCCGGTCACGCCGTAAACCGTCACGGCCTGGACGATCAGGGCGGCCATCGCGTCAGCGCGCCCCGGCGCGGGCGTGGTGAAAGTCTTCGGCGCCTCGGACGCACACGCGCATGTGAACTCCCGCCCATTGTTCTCTTATCGCATGGCGTATCGGAGGGGGTTATGGGAGACGGGTCAAGAGGTGGCCCGGATGTTCGCCGGGGGGCGTCATTAACCAAAACTTTCGGATTTTCCGCCATCCTCTGGCGATGCCCACCCTCTCACGCATCGACGGCTTCCGGGTCATGATTTACCCGCACGATCATCCGCCGCCGCATGTGCATGTCATTGGGCGCGGATGCGAGGCGGTTTTTCTGCTGCCTGGTCTGGATAATCCGCTGGTGTTACGGGAAAACGTTGGCTTCAGCCGCATGGACATCAGGCGTATACGCCATGGACTGGAACCGGAGATACTGGCTCTGTGCGCCGCATGGGAGAGCATCCATGGATGAACACGACGCGGAATTCAACGCGGCGACCGAACGGTCTGAACGCCGGCGGCGGGAGGAGCCCTTCGCCATCGCGGCCCGCCATGACCGGCGCGTGGGCCGGATCGTGGTGACGCTCAACAACGGGCTGGAAGTGATGTTTTCACCCCGTCACGCGCAAGGGCTGGAACACGCGAAACCCACTGAACTCGCGACGATCGAGATCAGCCCGAGCGGCCTGGGCCTGCACTGGCCGGCGCTGGACGCGGACCTGTATGTGCCCGCTTTGCTTGAGGGAGTGTTCGGCTCGCGGCGCTGGATGGCGGCCCATGCCGGCGCGATGGGAGCGCATACGTCTGGCGCGGCGAAAACGGCTGGTGCGCGGGGGGACGGGCGCAAGGGGGGACGTTCCCGCGAGAACGCGGCTGAATGATGTCCGCTTTTCCTTAAGTCCACCTGTGTCCCGGTTTCAGTGTCCATCCGGAAAGTGCGCATGCGTTTTCGCCGCCGGAAAGATTTTCACCACGGAGATCACGGAGAACCACGGAGGCGCACGGAGATTTCTTGTGAAACCAGGCATGGGAAGCACGGCGCGCGATGCCTTCCTTTCTCCGTGCGCCTTCGTGGTTCTCCGTGATCTCCGGGGTGAAAACCTTCTGACGCCATCAGCCCGCATGGACTTTCCGGAAGGGCACTCAGTGCGCCTCGGCCCAGGTGTGGCCGATGCCGGTTTCGACGACCAATGGCACCGACAGGGTGGCGGCGTTTTCCATCACATCCCGCACCACGCGCGCCAGACTCTGGGCCTCGGCTTCCGGCACCTCGAACAGCAGTTCGTCATGGACCTGCAACAGCATCCGGGCGGAGGGGCATTCGCGGGCCAGCACGGCGGGCAGGCGGACCATGGCGCGTTTGATGATGTCGGCGGCGCCGCCTTGCAGGGGGGCGTTGATCGCCTGGCGCTCGGCGTAGGCGCGGCGGGTTTGCAGCTTGTCGCCGATGCCCGCGATCCAGCAGCGCCGCCCGAACGGGGTGGTGACGTAGCCATCTCGTTTCGCCATCGTTTTGGCGTGCTCCATGTAGGCGCGGATCGCCGGGTAGCGTTCGAAGTATCGCTTGATGTAGCCTTGCGATTCGCCCAGGGTGATGCCCAGTTGGCGGGCGAGGCCGAAGCCGCTGATGCCATAGATTATGCCGAAATTTATGGCTTTCGCACGGCGGCGGGTCATCGCGTCCATGCCCTCCATCGGCACGCCAAAGACTTCGGAGGCGGTGCGGGCGTGGATGTCCTCGCCGCGCGCGAAGCTTTCCTTCAGGGCGGGGATGTCGGCGACATGGGCCATCAGGCGCAGTTCGATCTGCGAGTAATCGGCGCTGACCAGCACGTTGCCCGGCTCGGCGATGAAGGCGTGGCGGATGCGGCTGCCTTCCTCGGTGCGGATCGGGATGTTTTGCAGGTTGGGGTCGGTCGAGGATAATCGCCCGGTCTGCGCCACCGCCATGGCGTAGCTGGTGTGGACGCGGCCGGTATCGGGGTTGATCTGCCCGACCAGGGCGTCGGCGTAGGTGGATTTCAGCTTTTGCAGTTGCCGCCATTCCAGAATGCGCGCGGGCAGATCGTGGCCCTGATCGGCCAGGGTTTGCAGCACGGAAGAATCCGTTCCCCACGCCCCGGTCTTCATCCTTTTGCCGCCTGAAAGACCCATCTTGTCGAACAGCACTTCTCCCAGTTGCTTGGGGGAGCCGACGTTGAATTCCTGGCCCGCCAGACGGTGGCAGTCTTTTTCCATCACCGCCATGCGCTGCTCGAAATCGAGCGACATGCGCTTCAGATCATCGGCATCGACCTTGATCCCGGCGCGCTCCATCTCCAGCAGCACGGGCACGAGGCGGCGTTCCACCTGTTCGTAGAGCGCCAGCGCCTGGTTCTGGCGCAGCATGGGTTTCAGCCGGTGCCACAGGCGCAGCGTGACGTCGGCGTCCTCGGCGGCGTAGGCGGTGGCCTTGTCCACCGGCACATGGGCGAAACTGATGCGGCTGCGTCCGGTGCCCGTGACCTCGTTGAACGTGACGGGCGTGTGGCCCAGATGCAGCCGGGACAGTTCGTCCATGCCGTGCCCGTGCATCCCCGCGTCCTGCGCGTAGGAAATCAGCATGGTGTCGTCGATCGGCGCGATCGGCGGGAAACCGGCTCAGCCCAGTACCATCATGTCGAATTTGGCGTTTTGCAGGATTTTCAGCACCGAGGGATCGGTCAGCAGCGGTCCCAGGATGTCGATCACCCCGGCCAGA
>JAYVCG010000207.1:0-4072 GCA_043750075.1 Acetobacteraceae bacterium
CACGCTGGTCGTCGGCAACGAGACCTATAAATTGTCGCTGCTGCCCTCGGGCCTGGTGCGCGGCAAGATGGGCATCATCGGCAACGGCGTCGTGATCGATCCCGAGGCGCTGCTGGCGGAAATCGCCCGCGTGCGGACACAGGGCCTCGCCGTGTCGCCCGAGACGCTGCGGGTGGCCGATAACGCCACGCTGATCCTGCCGTTCCACCCCGCGCTCGACAAAGCCCGCGAGGCGGCGCGCGGCGACGCCAAACTCGGCACCACCGGGCGGGGCATCGGACCCGCCTATGAGGACCGCGTGGCGCGGCGGGCGATCCGCGTCGCCGATCTGGCCGAACCCGAAACGATGGCGCACAAGCTCGACGAACTGCTGCGCCACTACAACACGCTGCTGCGCGAACTGGGCGTGCCTGTGTTCAGCAAGGACGCGATGATGGCGCACCTGCTGGCGCTGGCCCCGCAAATCCTGCCTTATGCCGAGCCGGTGTGGGAGCGCATGGACACGCTGCGCCGGGAGGGCAAGCGCATCCTGTTCGAGGGCGCGCAGGCGGTGATGCTCGACGTGGATCATGGGACGTACCCGTTCGTTACTTCCTCGAATACCGTCGCCGCCACCGCCGCCTCCGGTTCCGGCATCGGTCCCTGGGCCGTCGGCTTCGTGCTGGGGATCGCCAAGGCGTACACCACGCGGGTCGGCTCCGGCCCGTTTCCCACCGAATTGCACGACGCCACCGGCCGTTTGCTGGGGGAGCGCGGGCAGGAGTTCGGCACCGTCACCGGACGGCCCAGGCGGTGCGGCTGGTTCGACGCGGCGATGGTGCGCCAGGCGGTGAAGATTGGCGGGGTGCAGGGGATCGCATTGACAAAACTCGACATATTGGACGGGTTGCCGGAGTTGCGGATTTGCACCGGCTACCGGGTGAACGGGAAGTCGATGCGCCATCTGCCCGCGGGCATGGCGGCACAGGCGGCGGCGGTGCCGGAATACGAGACGATGGAGGGGTGGAGCGGGTCGAGCCGGGGCGCGCGGTCGTGGATGGATTTGCCCGCTCAGGCGATCAAGTATGTGCGGCGGATCGAGGAACTGGTGGAGGCGCCGGTGACGCTGGTGTCCACGAGCCCGGAACGCGATGACACGATCATGGTGCGGGATCCGTTCGAGGGGTGAGGGTTGGGGAGTGCCCCCGGCCATGGGCCGGGGGATTCCCTGGTAGGGACGGGTTCCTGAGGAGCGCGGTTTTCTTCAGGTCTCGCTCATCACACTCATGATTTCGGCTTCGATTGTCCGCAATTGTTCAAGCAAACTTTCAACCTGCCCGGCTGGGACATCGACCGACAAATCGCCATGGACCACGGCATTCCGTAGCCGCACCATGTCACGCAATCCGCCGGCGGCCTCATTCTCAAGATAGCCTTCCTCGGCCAGGATCTGGATCGCCTGGAGGGATGAGACGTTCCTGGTCCCGCCATCGCCACGCGCCAGACGCGCGAGGGATTCCAAGGCCGCCCATGCGATGAGGAAAGCCACCACGGAATGACCGCTTTCCATCAATACCTCGATTTCGCTGAACGTGCCCTGAAGTTGTTCAGGCGTTGGCTTCGCGATGAGAGGCATTTCATCCATGGATGGATTCAGATAGATCAGCCGGAACTCCCACCCTTTCTGACCAGACACAATTCTGGCGATCTCCGCGAGGGGTTGGCCTGGCAAGGAATTTTTCCGGGACTTCACCGCGATGATGACTCCCCCCTCCGGGCCCACGGCCATGGCGTCCGGCTGAAAACCCCTCAGGAACGCGGGAACGATCTCGCGCGGCGGATTAATGTGGAATGTCATCCCGCGCGCCTCAAGGGCGTGCCGCAGTCTCTGGAACACATCGCTGTGCGTGAAGTGTGTTTCCGGCATCATGGCAACCGCCTCCAACCGAGGTCATCGTCAATGCGAATGTAAATCACGGGACGATCCCCCTCGACCGCCTGTTCGAGCGCCGGGGTCAGGGATTGAAAAACCACATCCACGCCCGGTTCGAACTTTTGCACGGTGATGCGCTCCAGCAGACGGTCATCCGGATAAATCACCGTGGTCATGCCACCGACGATCAGCCTGGCGTGTCCCCGGTCATCGCGGCCTGGGGGAAATAAAAGATCGTCACCGCCAGGGGCCGGGGGTCGATGAAGAAGAAATCCCTCATTGTCCTCACATGCGCGTTGGCGGTCTCTCCCACCTTTTTCTTCCACGCCTCCTTCGCCTTCGTATTGGCTGACTGATGCGAGCGTGGCGTATCCCTGATCAGGAATTCAACCGGAAATGGCAGGCTGATGTCCGGTTCAGTCAGTCTGTCACTCAACGGCGGAAATCCTGATCATTGGCTGATATATCTCGCATGTCGCAGCATGGTGTATCCTCAGAGAATACCAGATCGGCGCGGACATCCGCAAGGACGTAATCACCCCTCACCGGCGCCCGCACCATCTGCCGCGTGCGTCATGCCAGCCGCGCGCGACGGCTCATTTCACGGTGATTGCCGCGCTGTCATGTAAAGCCCTGCCAGTAATTCCCACCGTGTATTTCATCTGGTCAGAGCCACGAAAGCCTGGTTCCGGCGTGTAATAAAGCGCGAGACCAGGGAGAATTCTCCCGCTACAATCCACTGATCCAACCCTGGTGACACCGGCCGGTCCGGTTTCCTGACGAGTGGAAAACGTTCCATGCGCGGGTAGCGTCGTGACGATGATCGTAGGCATACTGGGCGCGCAGAAAATATCGTGTTCCATATAACGTTTGATACGAACCTGCTTGCCCATCGTCGTGCTGACGTTCAATGCGGAGGTATAATTGGTCTTCTCTGAGGCACAACCCAGAATTCCAAGAATCATGATCATGGAACCGGCCTTGAGCATCCAATGGTCATTATATCTGATCATGTGTTTTTACCCTTTTCCAGCCAGAATTTTCCCGGATGAGCGACCCATTCCCCCATTTCGGGAGAAATATCATGTCCACTTACCGCGTCTTGCAACACCAGACCGACGGTTTCACCACATGGCCCCCTCACCGCCCCCCGCACGTGTAAACCCGCACCATCTCCCGTGTCCTCCACGGCAAAGCCCGCGGCGCGGCGGCGTTGGCGGTGGCGGCGGCGCAGTCGAACCAGAAGTAACCATTCTCCGGATGCACCACCAGATGGCGTGGCGCGTATGCCTCGCTTACCATGACGGACAAGAAAGGAATCGTGGCGGGCCAGGACACCACAGCGAAGCGGGCCGGGACGCGCGCGCCGCTGACGAAGCAGCCATCGCCCAGGGCGGGATCGGTGTGGTCTCCGGCGGCGAGGGCGCGGATCGTGGCGGTGTAGTTTCGCCACACGCGCACGAACTTCGCCGTTTCCACTCCATGCGCCAATGTAACGAGCAAGACCGCGCCTGCCGCCCCGCGCGCCAGGGCGGGGGTCAGGACTTTTCCTCCCATACCGCCGGCATGCGCCGCGGCCAGCGCCATCAGCACGGGCACGGCGCCCAGAAGCAGAGTGCGGAGATCGTAACGGTCTCCGGCGTGCAATGTCTTATCCAGTAACGTCCACCACAGCGCGAGCCCAGACGCCGCCACGCCGAACGCCACCACGGGGCCGCGGCGGAGCGCCAGCGCCGCGCCATACACGGCCAGACCCGCCCCCAGGGTGAGCATCAGCGGCGACCAGAGACGGGAGACTCGCAGCAGGTTCCAGGCGTTCAGGCGCAGCACCTCGGCCTCGGCGGGATCGGGTGGGAATGCCGTCCGGCAGGCGATCCATACCGCGAGCGTGAGGCCGAAACTCAGCGTGGCGCGGGACAGGGCATGGGCGCGACCGGGCGATAGCGCCAGCGCGCCCAGAAGCACGAAAGCCCAGACGATGCCGCCCTCATGCGACAACACAACGACCCCGAGTGCGAGCGTCGCCGCGGCCCATCGCGCGCGCGATCCTGGCGTCCAGAACAGCGCCAGCGCGGGCCACACCGCGGCGTGCGCCGTCCAGAGTTCGGTCGGAAAGCCGAACGTCACCGGGCACAGCACCACGATGGACAGCGCCGCCCA
>JAYVCG010000208.1:0-5405 GCA_043750075.1 Acetobacteraceae bacterium
GACGTACCGGTTTTTCGAGCACCTGCGAACGGTCACCGCCTATGTCGTGTTCGACGGCTGGGACCATTTGCTCCGGTCCATCGAAGCGGCGGCGGTGCGCCCGCCTTGAGCGGATTTTTATTCAGGCCCGTATTTGACTGACTGTGGACGGAGAGCGGCAACCCGGAAAAATACCGAACTCAATGTATTTGGAATCGCTGGACATTCCGGCTTTGCGTTGACACCCGCCAGCAGTTCTCAATGCGAGCGAGTCGCATGTGGCCTTAACAGGCGGCCCGCGGTGAGTCTCAAAAGCCACACCTGAGCCAAAATCCGCGGCCGCCCTCCGATCGTGGCTTCCGGCACGGGCCGCAAGTACGATTCCGTCGTTGTGTGACCCGCCTTGAAACCCTGCTCGGCCACATACGCCAGGCCTGCGGAACGTTCCCCGACAAACGTCACGGGGCGAACCAGACCTATGCCATGACGGATATCGGCATGGCGGCGTTCTCGGCCTTCTTCATGCAAAGCCCTTCGTTTCTGGCGCACCAGCGGCGCCTGCGCGACGGTCATGGCCGGTCCAACTGCGAAACCTTGTTCGGGATGAGCCGGATCCCCGGCGACAATCGTATCCGGGCCCTTCTGGACCCCGCCGGACCGGAACTGCTGCATCCGGTGTTCGCCGCCGTGTTAACGGCGCTGATCCAATCCGGCGGCATCGGCGAATTCCGTCAGTCCGATGGACACGTACTGATTGCCCTGGACGGGACCGAGACCTTCGGATCCTACAAACTCCATTGCCCGAACTGCTCGCACCGCCTGAGAAGCAACGGCAAGACCGAATATTTCCACACCTTCCTGGGCGCCACGATGGTCTCGCCCGGGCACAACCATGTTGTGCCGCTGGAACCCGAATTCGTCGTGCCCCAGGACGGTGCTGAAAAACAGGATTGCGAAAACCGCGCCGCCCACAGGTGGCTGGCCGCGCACGGCGCCCAATACGCCCCTCTCAATCCGATCTATCTCGGGGACGACCTGTTTTCCCACCAGCCGATGTGCGAGGCCGTGCTCGCGGCCGGGGGCCACTTCCTGTTTGTTTGCAAGCCCGCGACGCATACCCCGATCCAGGAATACATAACCGGGGTCCATTCCTTATGCAGAGTACTCACGAATGTCCGCTTGTTTCCACTCCTGTCCGTAAGAGGCCCAACATGACCCAATTGGAACTCCCTCTGCCTACCCTGCCGCCGCCCCAGGCCCTCGACGTGGCCACCATACCGGAGCCGTCCGTTAGCCCCGAGACACCCTCGGCCCCGTGCGCGGTCCGGCGGCAGACGCGCGGGATGAACAACCCGCCGGGCGTGGCTCCGGACTCGGGTGCGTTTCTCGAGCGCCCGGCCGAGGCCGACGCCGCCAACCCAACATTCGCCGACGTGATCGCCAGGCTGGAGGCCATCCCGGACCTGTCGGTGCGACGCCGCCGCGACCTCGTTTCCGCGCTCCGCACCCTGGCGCGCGCCGTCGATCGCCCGCTGACCGCGATGCCCGCAACGCCGGTGGCATTGCGCGACTATTTCGCGTTGGCGTCTCCGGCGGCAGCCGGTGTCAGTCGCGGCCGGTGGCAAAACGTCCGCGACCACAGCCTCGCGGCGCTGGCCAAAACGGGGGTGCGCACCCTCACCAAACGGACCAGGCGGGAACTCAGCACCGAGTGGGATGACCTGCGCGCGCGCTGCCAAGCACGAAACTCCGCGCTGGGCTCTCCCGCTTCATGAGCTTTTGCAGTGCGGCGGCCATCGAGCCCGGCGACGTGACACCGGCCACTTTGGAGCAATTTCGGGAAGCACTGTCCAACGACAGCATCGTCCCCAATCCAAAGCAACTTTACCGGACGACCTGCGTCATCTGGAATCAGGCGTCTGTGGAAATCGCCGCATGGCCGAAGCTCGTGGTCCCGGTCCCCGACGGCAGCCGGCGCTACGCGTTGCAATGGACGGATTTTCCGCCTTCCTTCCAGTCGGATGCTGAAAAGTTCCTGACCCGCTCCGCGAACCAGGACCCATTTGCCAAAGACTACGCTCCGTCGATCCGGGATAGCACCGTGGCGATGCGGCGAAAGCAAATTCTGCAGATCGGCACGGCCCTTGTCCTGGCGGGGTTTCCTACCGGCCAGATCGTCAGCCTCGCCACGCTCACAGAGCCGGACAACGCCAAACGCGCCTTGCGGTTCTTCCTGGATCGCAGCGGCGGCAAGACCAAGTACCTCCACCAGCAGGCCATTCTGCTGAAAACCATCGCGCGGCATTGGGCGGAGGCGCCGGACGAGCAGGTCGAGATAGTCGCGGGCTTCGCGAGCAATCTGCGTGTCAAACAGACCGGAATGACCGATAAGAACCGCGCCCGGCTGCGTCAATTCGACAATATCGAAAACGTTCTGGCTCTTGCCAACCTCGCCCCGCGCGTCTTCCATGAGGTGGAGCAGGCGGATGACGGACACCGGCGTACCGCACTGCGCGTCATGCTGGCCGTCGCGGTGGAAGTACTCCTGGTTGCACCGATGCGCATCGACAATCTGGCGGGCCTCGATCTGGACCGTCATTTGGTTCAGGTCCAGATTGGCCGCTCGACCACGACGCACATCGTGATCCCGGCGGCGGAGACCAAGAACAAGCGCCCGTTCGAACTCGAACTCCCGGAGATAACGCGCCGGCTGATCTCGATTTACCGCCAGACATACCGGGCGCGAATTGCTCCGGCTGAAAGCTGCTGGCTGTTTCCCAATGAGACGGCGCGACGCCGAAGCACAGTTCCGTTTGCCCAGTCGATCGCCGCGTTCATCGAGCGGGAGACCGGCATCAAGATGAACGTCCATCTGTTCCGGCATCTCTCGGCGAAGCTGCAACTGGAGCGGCATCCCGCCGATATCGAGACCGTGCGCCGCGTCCTTGGTCACAGCTCGACCGTCACGACCCTGCGCGCCTACGCGGACCTGCGGACAAAAGGCGCCTTCGACCGTTACGGTGCCATCATCTCCAGTCTGCGTCAGTACGACACCGAGCCCAGCCGCCGCGAACCGCGCAAGCCGTCGGACACCTGAGACATGGCCCAGACGATGATAATCGCACCCAGCCGTTGCATGCCATTCACCGAATGGCCAGCCAAGGATCGGACGGCCTGGCATCTTGCCCAGGAACCCGGCGACGCACTTGAACCGGGCGGGCTTGCCGCGACCTGGAGCAAAGTCACCCGGACCATGGCGGCGAACGGTTACGGACGCTGGCTGACATGGCTTGAGCATCGCGGCTTGCTCGATTCCGATGCCTCGCCCGATCAACGGATCAGCAAAGAACGGCTTTCCGCGTATTGGGCGGAGCTGGCCGCCACCAACGCGCCATTCAGTGTGCAGACCCGCATCCGCCAGCTTGGCATGGCGGTGCGTGCGATGGCGCCGCGGGGGGACTGGCGGTGGATCCTCAGGGGGGCCGATCGTCTCCGTGCGGTTGCTCAGCCGGCGCGGGATAAGCTGGCACGGTTGCAATCCCCAGATCGCCTGGTTGATCTGGGCCGCCAGATCATGTCGGAGGCGGATGGAGCAATTGTCGGCAGATCGGCCTGGATCGCGGCGGATTTTCGCGATGGGCTGATCATTGCCCTGTTGGCCTATCGGCCACTCCGCAGGGATAATTTCGCGATGATCCAATGCGGCCGGCACCTCACACGGCGGGCCGGTCTCTGGCGGCTGACCTTCACCGCGGCGGAAACGAAAACGGACGAGCCTATCGACATCCCATTCCCGGCTGAGCTTGTGCCGCACCTGGGCCAGTACCTCACCGTGCACCGTCCTGTTTTGCTCGAAGTCGGTGCGCGTAATGGCCGCGACCGAACCGATGCCCTGTGGGTATCAGCGCACGGACGCGGTATGTCTGCGGCGAACATCACCCTACAGGTCAGGCAGCGCACCGGGGCCGCGTTTGGCAAGCCGATCAATCCGCATTTGTTTCGCGATTGCGTGGCGACCGCGATCGCCATCGCCGTCCCCGAGGAGATACAGCTGATCTTGCCCATCCTTGGCCACCGAAGCCTCAAAACGTCCGAGAAACACTACAATCAGGCACGCTCATTGGAGGCCGGGCGGCGGTACCATCAGACCATCGGTGATTTACGGCGGCGGTTCCACGGCAAGCGCGGCACGACGGGACAGGCCACGTTCAAACTGACCGCGGGGACGGAAGACGCCGATGTGGACTGAGGGGTGTTTGTTGGCGGCGCGGCGGTTGCGGCAGGTGCCCGGCTTGCGCGAGACGCCTTCCCAGGACGATGATCTGCGCGGCAACCGTCCGGAGACCTGACCCATGCGCGCCGTGATCTACGCCCGCTACAGTTCCGAGCATCAGCGTGAGGCGTCGATCGACGATCAGCTACGCATTTGCAAGGAACGAATCGCACGGGAAGGTTGGACCTTGCTTCAGGTTTTCCGGGATGCCGCGATCAGTGGTGCGAGCGCGCTGCGGCCGGCGTATCAGGCGCTGATGATGGCCGCCCGCGATGGCGAATTCGATGTGGTGGTGGCCGAGGCGCTGGACCGGCTGTCGCGCGACCAGGAGGATATCGCGGCGCTGTTCAAACGGCTGCAATTCGCGGGCATCCAAATCGTGACGCTGGCCGAGGGCGAGATTTCTGAGCTTCACGTCGGGCTGAAGGGCACGATGAACGCGCTGTTCCTGAAGGACCTGGCTGACAAGACAAGGCGCGGGTTGCGGGGGCGGGTGGAAGCCGGGCGGAGCGGCGGTGGCAATGCCTATGGCTATCGCGTTGTACGGCGCCTGGGCGCCGATGGCCTGCCGGTCACCGGGGAACGGTCGATCGACGCAGAACAGGCAGCGGTTGTGCGGCGAATCTTTCGCGATTATTCGACCGGACTTTCGCCGAAGCGGATTGCCCTGACCCTGAACGCCGAGACCGTGCCGGGACCGCGCGGCGGGGCCTGGAGCAGCAGCACGATCAACGGCAATCGCGCGCGCGGCACCGGTATCCTGAACAACGAACTTTATGTCGGGCGGCTGGCCTGGAACCGGCTGACCTACGCCAAGGACCCCGAGACCGGACGGCGGCGTTCGCGCGCGCGCCGGGCCGAGGATCATGTCATCACCGCCGTTCCGGATTTGCGGATTATCGATCAAGAACTCTGGGATACGGTGAGGGCGCGGCAATCGAGGTTGGATGAGAGGCTGGAAGACGCCGATGGTTCTGGATTGCATGAACGTTCGAACAGCGTTGCCAGGCCTTTCTGGTCGAAGCAACGGCCACGTCACCTGTTTTCCGGATTGATGCGGTGCGGCGTCTGTGGCGGGGGATTTTCCAAGATCGGCGCGGTTCACTTCGGGTGTTCCACGGCGCGAAACAAAGGGCCGACGGTCTGCACCAAC
>JAYVCG010000209.1:0-4662 GCA_043750075.1 Acetobacteraceae bacterium
TGTAAATGGAAGCGGTCGTTCGCTCAAAACCGTGGAAAACCGCCATTTTCTCCCCATGGGGGTGCGGCCCGCGTGGCTGCTGGCGAACTCCGTGGTGAAGCTTGCCTCTTCTCCGGCGGCACGGCGCGGATGCATGCGCGTGAGGGCCACGCGATCATGCCGGCCCGCCGGATTTTCACGCGAACAGGATATATATTACGATTTAACAATAAAATGGCGGGCCGCGCGCGCGTCACGATCCGGGTTCCCGCCCTGGCCACCCCGTGACGATGTGCCACCGTTCCCACGATCCGGCGGCCATTCACGCCCTCATTCCGCCAGCCGCCGCACCCCGCTCTGATCCACCGCCTCCAGCAATGCCCGCCCGGTGAGGAAGCTGCCCGGATGCACCCAGTCCGGCGCCACATCCAGCAGCGGGCGCAGCACGAACGCCCGCAGATGCGCCCTGGGATGCGGCAGCACCGGATCGGGCGCGTCCCGCACCCGCCCGTCCATGTCGATCAGGTCGAGGTCGAGGGTGCGGGCCGCGTCCGCCTCCCCCCGCCGCCGGGCGAAGCGCGCCTCGATCGCGTGCAGGGACGCGAGCAGCGCCTCTGGACCGGCCTCAACGCCGGACAGACGCGCCACGCCGTTGACGTAATCCGGCTGGCCGGAGGGCGGCACGGGCGCGGTTTCATACCAATGCGACACCGCTTCCAGCCGCGCCCCCGGCAGCGCCGCGAGCGCGCGCACAGCGGCGCGGCAGGTCTCCAGCGGCGCCGCGCCGCCGGGTCCGGGCAGGTTCGACCCAATCGCGATAAGGATCATGGGGACTCATTTCGGTTCAGGAGTTTCATCGCCGCTTCACATGGTGCATGATGACCGTTCAACCGCGCGCCAATTAGCTGGCGCGTGGACAACAACATACCATCTGCTTCCAAAAGGTCGCTTCCATGCATTTCCTACCGACCGAACGCACCGCTTTGTTCATTGATGGCGCGAATTTGTATTCCGCGTCACGCAATCTGGGGTTTGATGTCGATTATCGCAATCTTCTGGAATTCTTCCGGAAAAAAACCCATGTGATCCGCGCCTATTACTATTCCGCGGTGCTGGAGACCGAGGAATACTCGCCGTTGAAGCCGCTCACCGACTGGCTGGCCTATAACGGATACACGCTGGTCACCAAACCGGCCAAGGAATTCACCGATTCGATGGGCCGCCGCCGGGTCAAGGGCAACATGGACATCGAGGTGGCGGTGGACATGCTGGAACTCGCTCCGCGCATCGATCACGCGGTGCTGTTCAGCGGCGACTCCGATTTCCGCCGCCTGGTGGAGGCGATGCAACGCCGCGGCGTGCGCGTTTCGGTGGTGTCCTCGATCCGCTCCAGCCCGCCAATGGTCGCCGATGAGTTGCGCCGCCAGGCCGATCAGTTCCTGGAACTGGCTGACATCGCCCCCGAATTCACCCGCCGCCAGACCGAGCTGCGGCCGCGCCCGGTCGCGCCGGTCCGCCAGCACACCCCGGCCGAGCCCTTCGTCGATCCCCAGGACGCCGTATGACCTTCACCGCATGACACCCGATGACCTTCACCGCATGACACCCGTATGCCCCCCCCTGGCCATATGACCCCGGCCATATGACCCCGGCCGCATGACCCTGGCCGCGTGACCCCTGTTCCTGGGCGTGACTGTTCCTTGTGCCCACGGTTGGAGGAGTACCGCGCCGCGAACCGGGCGGCGCATCCGGACTGGCACAACGCCCCCGTCCCCAGTTTCGGGACACAGGACGCGCGCCTGCTGGTCGTGGGCCTGGCGCCTGGCGTGCGCGGCGCCAACCGCACCGGGCGCCCCTTCACCGGCGATTTCGCGGGGGTTTTGCTATACCAGACGCTGATCCGCTTCGGCCTCGCGGAAGGCGTCTACGGCGCCTCCCCCGAGGATGGCCTGCGCCTGAAATCCTGCCGCGTCACCAACGCCGTCCGCTGCGTGCCCCCCGGCAACCTGCCGACGACACGGGAGATCGCCATCTGCAATACCTTCCTCGCCGCCGAGATCGCCGCCATGCCCAACCTGCGCGGCATCCTCGCGCTGGGGTTGGTGGCGCACAAGGCGGTGCTCCGCGCGAAGGGGTTGAAAGGGAGCCACGCCGTCTTCCGGCACGGCGCCGTGCACGCGCTGCCGGATGGGTCAGTGCTGGGAGACAGTTACCACGTCTCCCGCCTCAACACGAACACCGGACGGCTGACCGTGGCGATGTTCCAGGACGCCGTCGCCGCGCTGATCGGCCGGATGGCGGCGGGCTGATCCCGCGCCGTCCGCGCCGGATCAGGAGGAATAGCGTTCCTCCGGCCAGGGATCGCCGTTGTTGTGGTAACCGCGCACTTCCCAGAAGCCTGGGTGATCGCTGATGGTGAACTGAATCCGGCGCAGCCATTTGGCGGATTTCCACAAATAGAGGCGCGGCACCAGCATCCGCACCGGCCCGCCATGGGCGCGGGTCAGGGGTTTGCCTTCCCAGGCGTGTACCAGGAACACGTCCGGCTGGTTGAACTGATCCAGCCGGATGTTGGTCGTGTAGCCGTCGAACGCGGTGAAGATGACGTGTTTCACTTCCGGGTTCGGTTTCACCAGCGCCAGGATGTCGTGCGCGGAGACGCCTTGCCAGTGGTTGTCATAACGCGACCATTGCGTCACGCAGTGCATGTCCGAGAGGCTTTTTGTTTGTGGCAGCGCCATGAAGCCGTCGAGCCGGAGGCTGAGGCGGTTTTCCACCGCGCCGTCGATGTCCAGACGGAATTTTTCCGGTGTCACGTCCGGTTCCGCGCCAAGGTCGAGCACGGGCCAGTCCGTGACCAGGCGCTGGCCTGGTGGCAACCGGTCGCGGGTTGGGTCGGCGGTGGCGCCGGTCAGCAGGCGGCCATCGCGGGCCCATGCCTGTTTTTTCTCGATCAGTTTGTCGCGGATTTTGCCTGAGATCGTCACGTCCTCGTCCGCCATGGCCTGCTCCGCGTCGTGGGTTCTGGGTGCGGGAGTATTACAGCATATGGGGGAGTGGGGCCATCTCGCGCGGGGCTCCGCCCAGACCCCGCCAAGGGGCTTTGCCCCCTGGACCCCCACCAAAGGCGTTGGCCTTTGGAAACCATCCATTGGAGTCTTAATGGGATGGGTTCAGGGGCCAGGCCCCTGGCGGGGCGCGGGGCAGCGCCCCGTTCTTCCTTACTTTCAGACAACAACCCTCAGAACCGCGACAACCCCTCACTCACAGCCTGAAACACCGCCACCTCCGGCTCATGCACCGGATCCAGCCGCCCGCTCCATACCGCGTCGCGCTTCATCCGCCAATGCGCGCCCTTATCCTGCGTCACACACACCGCGTTGGAACACTTCCGGCAAATCAACTCCTCATCATCCCCAACCGCGCCCATCGCACGCACCCGCACACGCCCCATCTCCCCGCCAGTAAACAAATCCGCATACGCCTGCCGCAGCAAATTCCCCAGCACATGCCGGCGCGCGTAATCCATCCGGCACAACAACACATCCCCGTTCGGCAGCAAAACATTATGATCAAAGAACGGCGTCGAGCCGCACACCACCGCCTCCGCCCGCCACACCGGCGCCAGCAAACGGCCGGGCGAGAAATCGGCGCGGTCCAGATTCTCCACCCGCGAAACCCCGGTGAACGGAGCCAGCTTCTCCCCAAACACCGCCTGCAATTCCCGCGCGATCAAACCATCCCGGCTCATGGTCATGAACATCAGACCGGACGGCGCCCCCTCATCCCGGAAGGTGACGAAACGCGCCAGAGTGCGCGCGTACTCCTCGGACATGCGCCAGCCGGTCATGTTGCCCTCATTGTCCGGCAAATGAACGACCCAGGGGGTCTCCGGACTGATCCGATCCCCGAAACGGGTGATCAGCATGTCCGCGTCCTCGGGCGTCATGCCTTGCAAGGTGGAGTAAAGCGCGACCTTTGGCCGCTGCTCGAACGCATGCACCACCATCGCGGTGGCGTCTGGATGCGACCAGGGCTCGGCCATGCCGGAGAAGTCGATCCTGACATGCGGCGGCACTTTCTCCAGCACCGCCTTAAAGTCGGCCAGCGACAGAGAACGGGATTCTCCCGGCGGATAAGACTTCAGCAAACGATCCTGCGGACAAAACCGGCAGGCCAGCGCGCATCCAAGCCGCGTCGTGATTTCCAGCGTCGGCATCGTTTTTGACCCCTGACTGATCCGGGGAGCGTGACGCGTACAGATTAACAACCGCCTTACAGTTTTGAAATCCTCAAAGAAAATTACCGGTATATGAAAGATTTTTCACCCACGGGCGTCCCCGGTCAGGACCACGCCGCCAGAGCCTTCACTTGGCTTGTCTTTCATCAACTGTTGATGACCATCACAGTGCTTTCCAGACCGGGGGATGACCACCGGGGGCCGCCGCCTGTCTTCATCATGCTTCGGCTCATCCCCGCCAGCATGGCGCCACGGCGGATGGTCCGGTCGAGCCAGATCAGGACGCCAGACCAGGACAATGGAGCAAAAACCGTTCCGCCGCGTCACCCGCGGGCGCGCAGCAGCCGGTCCTTGTCGCGTTTCCAGTCACGGTCCGCGATGGCCGCGCGTTTGTCCTGCTTTTGCCGGCCCTCACCGACGCCAAGCAGCACTTTCGCCACGCC
>JAYVCG010000210.1:0-8074 GCA_043750075.1 Acetobacteraceae bacterium
GATGAAACCCTGGCGCGCAGCGCGCGGGAAGCCTCCGGCCAGTTGCTGAAAATTCAGCCCGATCTGCTGAAACGCGACTACGCCACGATCACCGCGAACAGCGCCGAGGCGGCGGAAGCCGCGCCGCTCGTTACGTCGGCGGAAGGCGGCGAGGCCAGCGTGTCCGAAAGCGGCGTGCCAAGAACGAGTGGCGGCGGCGCGCTGGAACAATTCACCACCGATCTGACCGCGCAGGCCCGCGCCGGCAAAATCGATCCCATCCTGGGCCGCGATTCAGAAATCCGCCAGATGATCGACATCCTGACCCGGCGGCGGCAGAACAACCCGATCCTGACCGGGGAAGCCGGTGTCGGCAAGACCGCGGTGGTCGAGGGTTTCGCGGTGCGCCTCGCCGCCGGCGACGTGCCGCCCGCGCTCAAAGGTGTCACCTTACGCACGCTCGACCTCGGGCTGCTGCAGGCGGGCGCCGGCATGAAAGGCGAGTTCGAGAACCGCCTGCGCGGTGTGATCGACGAAGTGAAGGCCAGTCCAAAGCCCATCATTTTGTTCATCGACGAGGCCCACATGATGATCGGCGCCGGTGGCGCCGCCGGACAGAACGACGCGGCGAATTTGCTGAAGCCCGCTTTGGCGCGCGGCGAACTGCGCACCATCGCGGCGACCACATGGGCCGAGTACAAGAAGTACTTCGAAAAAGACGCGGCCCTGACACGGCGTTTCCAGGTGGTGAAGGTCGAGGAACCCTCGGAACAAATCGCCATCGCGATGATCCGCGGCCTTGTTTCGACGCTGGAAAAGCATCATAATGTCCGCATCATGGATCAGGCGGTCAGCGAGGCGGTGCGGTTGTCGGCGCGGTACATTCCGTCACGGCAACTGCCTGACAAGGCGGTCAGCCTGATCGACACCGCCTGCGCCCGCGTCTCCATGAGCCAGGCCGCCATCCCCCCGGCGATCGAGGACCGGGAACGGCGCATCGGACTGATCGATACCGAGGTCTCCATTCTCGACCGGGAAATGGCCTCGGGCGAAAACCACGGCGACCGGCGGGAGACTTTGCTGGCCGAACGGGCGTCCAAATCCACGGAACTCGAAGCGCTGCATGAGCGGTGGGAACAGGAAAAACTCCTCGCCGCCGACATCACCGCGATGCGCGGCAAGATCGAGAACGCCGAGGACACCGACGACAAGGACGCGTTACGGGAAAAACTCACCGCCACCGCCGCCACCCTGCGCGCGTTGCAGGGGGAGGAGCCGCTGATTTATCCGGTGGTGGACAATCAGGCGGTGGCCGAGGTTGTCGCGGGCTGGACCGGCATTCCGACCGGACGGATGCAATCGAATGAGATCCGCACGGTTCTCAACCTGAAGGAGACGATGGAACGCCGGATCGTCGGCCAGTCGCACGCGCTGGAGGCGGTGGCCCAGGCCATCCAGACCAGCCGGGCGGGAATGACGGATCCGCGTAAGCCGATCGGGGTGTTCCTGATGGTGGGCACCTCCGGCACGGGTAAGACGGAAACCGCTCTGACGCTCGCCGATCTGCTCTATGGCGGCGAACAGAACATGACCGTCATCAACATGTCGGAGTTCAAGGAGGAGCATAAGGTCAGCACGCTGATGGGCAGCCCGCCCGGTTATGTCGGGTATGGCGAAGGCGGTGTGTTGACGGAGGCGGTGCGGCGCCGGCCCTATTCGGTGATCCTGCTGGACGAAATGGAAAAAGCCCATCCTGGCGTGCAGGACGTGTTTTTCCAGGTGTTCGACAAGGGCAACATGAAGGACGGCGAGGGCCGCGACATCGACTTCAAGAATACCGTCATCATCATGACATCCAACGCCGCGACCGATTTGGTCACCAGGTTGTGCGCGGACCCGGACACCATGCCTGATGCGGAGGGCCTCGCGGAGGCCATGATGCCGGAACTGATGAAGACATTCAAACCCGCCTTCCTGGGCCGTGTCACCCTGGTTCCGTACTTTCCGCTGTCGCCGGAAATCATCCGGCAAATCGTTGGACTGCAGCTCAACCGCGTGCGGCGCCGTGTCCAGGAAACCTACGGCGCGAAATTTTCCTGGGACGATCAGCTGATCGACACCATCGCCGCCCGCTGCACCGAAACGTCTTCCGGCGCCCGCAATGTAGAGAAAATCCTGTCTCGGACGCTGTTACCGCAATTGTCAGCCGAGGTTTTGTCGCGTCTCGCCGAGGGCAACGCGATCGATTCGATCACCGTGGGAGTGGACACGGCGGGATCGTTCCAGTATGCAATCGGCTGACAAGATTTCCACCTAACTCTGTCACTTGGGAGAAGTAAAATGGCTATTTACATGAAATACGGCAAGATCAAAGGCGACGTCACCACCAAGCAGTTCGAGCACTGGATCGCTCTGCACAGCTTCCAGTGGGGCGTCGGCCGTCACATCGACAGCCAGCATGGCGTCGGGCAGAGCCGTCAGGGCAACCATGCCTCGGTGTCCGAGATCGTCGTGACCAAGGTGCTCGATCCGGCCAGCCTTCACATCCTGACCGACATCTTCAAGGGCAAGCTGGAAACCGAGGTGGACATCCACTTCACGCACACCGACGCCGCCAACGCCCAGTACCTGAAGGTCAAGCTGTGGGAGACGGGCATTTCCGGCTATTCGGTCAGCACCAGCGGCGACCGCCCGCATGAGAGCCTGACGCTGAACTTCACGAAGATCTCCGTCACCGACATCAAGGTCAGCCCGGACGGCAAGACCAAGACGCCGGAAACCATCACCTACGATCTCGCGAAGATGATGATGAGCTGATCCCCGATTTTATTCCGTGGACAAAAAGGCCGGGGGCATTTCCCCCGGCCTTTTTTCATGGGCCGCCGGATGACTGTGCGATGGTCCAGATTTGCGTGAAAATCCGGAAAATGGTTTGTTCACCGTATCGGTGACGGCTTTTTCCCTGGACGAGCCAGAGGAGGGCGGGAGAGCGGCAGTCAGCCCCCCGGCATCGCTTCCGCCCCGGACATTTCCATTGCCGGCCTTTCCATGGCCGGAACCTCGATGATCACGGCGGTCACGTTGTCCGTCACGTTCAGCGACAACGCCGCCGCGATCAGGGACTGCGAGGCCGCCCTGGTGTCATTGTTCGCCAGCAGATCGGCCAGTTGCCCCACCGGCACGGTCTTGCACAGGCCGTCGCTGCACAACAGGAAACGGTCGCCATTCTGCAACCGCCCGCTTTTCTTGTCGAGCACGAGATCGTCGATGTCCGCGCCCACCGCGCGCGTGATGATGTTGGCGTGGGGGTGATTTTCCGCTTCTTCCTCGCTGATCGTGCCCGATTCGATCAACTCCTGCACAAGGCTGTGATCTTTGGTGATCTGCTCGATCTTGCCATCGCGCAGCAGATAGGCGCGCGAGTCACCGGCCCACAGACAGGCGAAATGCTCGCCCCGCGCCAGCACGACGACCAGAGTGGAGGCGATCATGGTGTTGCCGCCGCGGCGTTCCGCCTCGTCGCGCAGTTTCTGATGCGTCTCGGCGATGCGGGTCCGCACGGCGCTCAGCAGTTCGGAGGCGGACAGGCCGGGGGGAAGCGAGTCGAGCGCCTCGGCGATCATGCCCGACGCGATCTCCCCCGCCTGATGCCCGCCGGCGCCATCGGCCACGGCCCACAGGCCAAGATCGGCGCGATCGACCCAGGTGTCCTCGTTATATTTTCGTTTCGTGCCCGGATGGGTCGCGTGCCAGGAGCGAATGGTATCCGAGATCATGGCGTGCGCTCCGTCGGTACGAGATGGCCAAGCATGGATGCGAAGCGTGTCGCATCGGGGAGGATGGTCAGGGACAGGCGGGCGGCTTCCACGCGGGGGCCGCCCTCGGTCCACCACAGGCTGGTGGTGCCGCGCGGGAGAGACGGGACCATGGGGCAGGGGGGCGGGGCCAGCCGTTCCGGCGGTGCGTCCTCGTCGAGCGCCAGACGGCCAAGCGTTTCCACCGCGTCGAGCCAGGCGTCCCAGTCTTCCGCCCGCGGGGTTCCCTGATCCGGCAGCGCCGCGAACGTCAATGGAAAATACCGTCCCACCTTGTCCACACTGGGCATGATGAGGCCGATCGCCGCGCGGGGGCCGCACAGGCCGGGGGAGAGCAGGAAACGCCAGACCGGGGCTTCGAGAAAGGCTTCCAGCCAGGCCTCGCCCATGAGCGTGTGGCTGCCCGCGATGACCAGCGATTGCCAGTCATCCCACGGATCGGTGAAGTCGCGCGGCAGTCCGGCGTGGACGAAATCGCCGCGGGCCGGCACCTTGCCGGTGAAGCCCCGCGCGATCCCGCCATCTACAGCGCCGGGCATTGAAACGCGCGCAGCAGGCCGGGGGCCAGCGGGTTCAGCACCGATCCGGCGCGGATCTCGAACGAGGCCTGGCGGTCGCCCAACTGAAAATCCAGCAAATACCGGTCCGCGCTGCCGGTCGGCTTCAGCGCGCCCCGATCGAACAAGCGGAACAAAGCCCAGGGACCGGAGGCCTGGAGGACGGGCTGGCCGGTGGTGGGGGGCGGGTCGAAGGCCAGGCGGGCGTTGATGATCCGGTTGGCGCCGGGCCAGGTGATCGTCACCGGGCGCGTCGGGCCGTGCGCGTAGACGATTTGTTGTTCGCCCAGATCGATCGTCACCTGTTTCGTCACGTTGTCGGCCGATTGCGGCGTGATGTCGAAGCGCACGGCGGGATCCTTACCGCCGGGTCCGAAGAACAGGTCGCGGATTTGCGCCGCGCGCTGGAACTGCGCCAGATCGCCAGGCCCGATGGGGGGGGCGACCTCGCCCGCCGGTTGCAGGCGCCATGTGCCGCCCGCCATGTTCACGAAAGGCCGCACCTGCGCGTTGAAGAACGTGTCGAGCAGCCCGCCGGGCGCGAACAGTTTGGCGAAATCGTCCAGCGGAATGTCGTTCGATGACCCTTGCGTGAACGGATAGCGTCCGCCGACCGCCTGACGGCACAGCGCGGAGGGACCGCCGGGCGCGTTGAACGCCTCGACCACGGCTTTCTTGGCGGCTTCGTTCAATTGCTTCGGGATGTCGCCTCCACCGCCACCGCCACCGCCACCGCCACCGCCACCGCCGCCTCCACCCGCCGGCCGCGCGCCACCGCCGCCGGGCGCGCTGCCGCCGCCGGAAGACCCGCCGGAGACCATGGCGTTCAGCCAGCGCCGCACTGGCTCGGGCGAGCGGCCCGCCTCGGTGCGCAACTGCGCCACGATGCCGCTCGCCGCGCCGGGATTGGCGGGCGCGCCGGGCGTGGGGTTGGTGATCTTCTCCAGTTGCTGTTGCAGGTCGCTGAGCAGTTTCAGCACCCCGTCGATCGGCGCCCCCGGACCCTTGCCGACGAATTTGATCAGGGCGTCGTACTTGTCCTCGATCGCCTTGCCGGGCGGCTCGGCGTTTGGACCGGCCTGAAGTTTCAGCGTCTCGCGCAGCCGGTCGAGCGGACTGGCCACCGCCGCCACCGCGGCGCTCGCCGCCGCCGCGCCCGCCGCTTGCGCGACACCCGCCGCCGTCGGGGCGGTGGGCGGCGCCTGGGTCAGCGTGAGTTGCTTCGCGACCGCCGCCAGCATGTCGCGCATCGGCGATTGCGGCGAGGAAATCACGTACAGCGTCTGCACACTTTGCTTTGTGTCGGTCAACGGCGGCAGGTCCAGCTCGGCCAGGAACTTGTCCCAGTTCTGCGCGTACTCATCCGTGTAGAGCTTCACCACGTCCTTTTGCAGCGACAGCACGACCGGACTGGTCAGGCTGAACTCGGATTTCTCGCCCAGTACCCAACTGTCGTTGGAAACCTCGCTCAGGGCGCGCGGCAGGGAAGGCAGCAGGACACGGTGAAAACCCTCCACGGTGAAGATGCCGGGCAGTCCCTCCGTCAGTTTAACGCCAGACCGGCGCGTGAACAGATTGGCCCCCGCCGCGCCCGCCGCCTGCGCGGGCACCCAGGGGGCCAGTTTCGTGGCCTCGGGCGAGCGGCGGATGACGCGGTAGACTCGCTCCGACACGGAGACGCGGGTGAAGGTGCGCCGCGCCTCATCGACCAGGGCGCCATCCAGCGTCACCTTGGGCAGCGGTTCATCCAGCAGCGCCGTCAAATGCCGGTCCAGACTGTCCCGCACCGGCTGCGCCAGCGCGCCGGGGAAGGCGTTCTCCCAGTCGAGGCGCATCCATTCCTTGATCCACTGCCGGTCCAGCGGCCCCGCCGAGCCCAGCATGAGGTAGATGCGGGTGGCTTCGTAGAGATAGGGGGCGTCGGTGATGTGCTCGCGCATCTGCCTCTCCAGCCGCCACAGCAGGCGGGGGAAGAAGATGTGTTTCAGGGCGCGGGCGTAAACCCCCTCGGCGCCGCTGCCCAGAGTGTCGGTTTGCGACAGGCCGGGGAACAGACCGGCCTCGGCGGCGGGAACGCGCGGGGTGAAGGGCAGGGCGCGGGCCATGTCCAGCACGGGCGCCACCTTGTCCAGGGCCGCGTCGTTCACCGGGTCCAGCGGCAAGGCCTTGGCGGCGGTGACGTAGGCGGCGAGCGCCGTGTCCTCCCTGGCGATGGCGCGTTTGTTGACGGCGTCGGTCTGGATCAGCGCGCCCGCGCCCGCCAGCGCGACCAGGGTGGCGAGGCTCGCGGCGCCGATCCGCAGCAGCCGGTTGCGCCGCACCACCGAGGGATCGCGGGAGACCAGCATGGACTCGCCGAAGATCACGTCCTTCAGCAGCCGGGTCAGGAAGTACGAGCGTCCCACCTGCGGTTGCAGCGAAGGCGCGCGCTGCTGGTCGATGCCGAAGCCGCGCGCCAGCGTGCCGGTCAGCCGGTCGATCGGCGAGCCTTCCTGGGTGCCCGAGGCGATGTAGGTGCCGCGCAGGAACGGCGCCGGATCAAGCCGGGTGCCGCCGAAGGCTTCCTGCACGAACTCGGTCAGCGGCTGGCGCAATGTCGCGACCTGCGCCGGGAATCCGGAGAGCGCCACACGTTTGTCGGGCGAGCGTTCCGCCTGGAGCCGGTCGATCAGCCGCTCGTTCAACCGTTGCACCAGCAGGTCGAATTCCGCCGCGAAGGCGCCCGCCGTGCCGGCGTCGGTCTTGCTCAGCGGGAAGGTGACGCCCCAGACCATGCCGCGCTTTTCCTGGTCCAGGTCGTCGAAGAACTCTGTGAAACCGGCGATCAGGTCGGCCTTGGTGAACAGCGCATAGACCGGAATGCGGACACCAAGCTGGTCCGACAGTTCCTTGATGCGGCGGCGGATGGCGCGGGCATGGGCCTGGCGTTCGGGAGCGGAGGCCGTCGCGATGTCGCTCATGGCGATGGCGACGATGACCCCGTTCAGCGGCTGGCGGGCGCGGGTGCGTTTCAGCAGGGACATGAAGGCGTCCCATCCCGCCTTGTCCACGGCGGCGTCGCTGTCCTGCGTGGTATAACGCCCGGCGGTGTCGATCAGCACGGCGTCGTCGGCGAACATCCACTCGCACATGCGGGTGCCGCCGACACCGGCGATCGGTCCCTGGCCCATCTCGGCGGCGAGGGGGAATTTCAGGCCCGCGTTCAGCAGCGCGGTGGTTTTGCCAGCCCCAGGCGGGCCGATGATCGCGTACCAGGGCTGTTCGTACAGGAAGCCCTTGGAACCGGAGGCTTTCTTCAACAATGTCAGGGCGGTGGTCAGCTTGTCGCGCATCGCCGCCACTTCCTCGGCGGAGGCGGCGAGGGAGGGATCGGCGGCGGTCTCGGTGACGCCCGCGACCAGCGCGTTGTCGTTGCTACGGCGGCGCCAGTCGAGCAGCAGGTTGACCAGCAGCCAGACCAGCACGATCACGGTGATGATCGCGGCGCGCGGCACCCAGCCCTCCAGCGCCGCCAGGAACTGGCCGAAATACCAGATCAGCAGGCTGACCAGCACGACGCCGATGAAGGACAGGAACCAGCGGGAGCCGAAGAAACGAAGGATGGCGTTCATGGTGTCAGCCTTGCCTCCGCAGCACGATCTCGATGCGGCGGTTCTCGTCGCGGCCCGCCTCGCTGGTGTTGGTCGCCAGCGGGTCGGTGTCGGCCTTGCCGACGGCGGTGAC
>JAYVCG010000211.1:0-3759 GCA_043750075.1 Acetobacteraceae bacterium
TGCTCAAGGCCGTCGCCATTCCCGGTCATCAGGTGCCGTTTGGCTCGCGGGAGATGCCGTTGCCGTATGGCTGGGGCACGGGCGGCATTCAGGTCACGGCGGCGGTGCTTGGTCCGGACGACACGCTGAAGGTCATCGATCAGGGCGCGGACGACACCACCAACGCGGTGTCCATCCGGCATTTCTTCGCGCGCACCGCCGGGGTGGCGACGACCACCCGCACGGCGCAGGCGACGGTGATCCAGACCCGCCATCGCATCCCCGAGACCGCGCTGCGCGAGGATCAGATTCTGGTTTATCAGGTGCCGCAGCCGGAGCCCCTGTCGCGGCTGGAACCAAGCCGTGTCGAGACGAAACGGATGCATGGGCTCGCGGATTACGGGCTGATGCATGTGAAACTGTATGAGGACGTGGCGCGGCTCGGGCAGATTTCCATCAGTTACGATTATCCGGTGATGGTCAATCAACGGTATCTGATGTCGCCCTCGCCGATCCCGGCGTTCGACAATCCGAAGATGCACCGGATGCCCGCGCTGCAATTGTTCGGCGCCGGACGGGAGAAGCGCATTTACGCCATTCCGCCGTGGACGGAGGTGCGTTCGCTCGATTTCGACGATCATCCGTTCCGGCCCATCAACGCCGTTCAGGCGTGCGATTTGTGCGGGGCGGAGGCGTCCTACAAGGACGAGGTGATCACCGACGATCACGGCGGGCGGATGTTCGTGTGCTCGGACACCGATCATTGCGAGCAGCGGCGGGACGGGACATGAGCGATCTTGCCATTGGCGATCTTCCCATTTTGGCCGCGCGTGGTCTCGCGCTGTCGTTTGGCGCCATCCCGGCTTTGCGGGATGTGGAAATGGCGCTGTATCCGGCGGAGATCCTCGCCGTCGTGGGGGAGTCGGGTTCGGGCAAGACCACGTTGCTGAATGTGTTGTCCGGACGGGCGCGGCCGGAGGAGGGTGAGGTTCTGTATCGCGATCCGGCGGGGGATGTGCATGACGTGCATGCCTTGCCGCCGCCGGTGTTGCGGGGTTTGCAGCGTTCGGACTGGGGGTTCGTGCAGCAGGATCCGCGGCAAAGTCTACGCATGAATGTCAGTGCCGGGGGCAACGTCGGGGAGCGCCTGATGGCCCAGGGGATGCGGCATTATGGGGAGATACGGGGGCGGGCGCTGGAGTGGCTGGAGCGGGTGGAGATTGACGCGGACCGGATCGATGATTTGCCGCGCGTGTTCTCGGGCGGGATGTTGCAGCGGTTGCAGATCGCGCGGACACTGGTGACGCATCCCAGGCTGGTGTTCATGGATGAGCCGACCGGCGGGCTGGATGTATCGGTGCAGGCGCGGTTGCTGGATTTGATCCGTTCGCTGGTATCGGGGCTGGGGATCGCGGTGGTGCTGGTGACGCATGATCTGGCGGTGGCGCGGTTGCTGGGGCACCGGATCGCGGTGATGCGCCACGGACGGGTGGTGGAAACCGGACTGACCGATCAGGTCCTGGACGACCCCCGCCACCCCTACACGCAGTTGCTTGTCAGTTCGGTATTACAGGCATGAGGCACGATCAGGACTCCACACTCCCTGGATCGCGGTCCAGGGGCCGAGCCCCTGGCGGGAGGTCCAGGAGGGCGGCGCCCTCCTGGCGGGTCTCAGGGCGGAGCCCTGCCCTTCCCTCCCCCCACGGCACCGCGTGCGCCATGAAGCGCGGCAAACGCAACGCGAGCGCCGCTGTGCGCTGGCGCGGAGAACACGGATGAGACGATTTTTCCTTCATCCCCCCATCCAACCCCAAAACCATGAACAATCCGTTAGCGCGCGGCCCATCCCATGACCCCGCCGCCCCTCCAGGTCGAAGCCCTCACCAAAACCTTCATCCTGCATTTGCGCGACGGTCTGCGCCTGCCGGTACTGGGCGGCGTCAATCTGTCGATCGAGGCCGGAACCTGCGTGGTGCTGTCCGGCCCCTCGGGTTCCGGAAAATCCACTTTGCTGCGTGCCCTGCACGGCAATTACCGCGCCGATTCCGGCCGTATCCTCATCCGGCATCTTGGCCGCACCGTGGACATGGTGACGGCGGACCCGCGCACGATCCTGGCGGTCCGGCACCACACGATCGGGTATGTCAGTCAGTTCCTCCGCGTCGTGCCGCGCGTCCCGGCGCTGGACATCGTGGCGGAGGCCCTGCACGGCCGCGGCGTGACCCCGGACGAGGCCCGCGATCAGGCCGCCGCGCTGCTGTTGTCGCTGAACATCCCCAGGCTGTTGCACGGGATTCCCCCGGCGACGTTCTCCGGCGGCGAGCAGCAGCGGGTAAACCTCGCCCGCGGTTTCATCGCCCGCCATCCGATCCTGCTGCTGGACGAGCCCACCGCCTCGCTCGACGCTGAAAATCGCGCCGTGGTGGTGCGGATGATCCAGGACGCCAAGGCGCGCGGCACGGCCATCGCCGCCATTTGCCATGACCTGGACGTGCGCGGCCAGATCGCCGACCGGTTGCTCCCCTTGACCCCTTACCAGGAGGCCGCATGAGCTTTGAGACGATTTTCACCAACGCCGTACTGGTACTGCCGCGCGCCACGCTGTCCGGCACGCTGACGGTACGCGGCGGCACGATCCAGGAGGTCCAGCCGGGCCGCTCGGACGCGCCCGGCGCGATCGACCTCGACGGCGATTATCTGCTGCCGGGCGCGGTTGATGTCCACACGGACAATCTGGAGCGGCAGGTGCTGCCCAGGGCGCTGGCGCGGTGGCCGTCGCGCTCGGCGATGGTGGCGCACGACGCGCAATGCGCCGCCGCCGGTGTCACCACCATCCTCGACGCGCTCTGTCTGGGCGATCTCGGCTTCGACACCGGACGGATTCAGACGTTTCACGATGGCGTCGCCGATCTGGACGCGCTGGCGCCGCTTGGCTTGTTGAAATCCGAACATTATCTGCATTTGCGCTGCGAAATCCCGGCGCTCGACATGCTTTCCTGCTTCGAGACCGTCGCCGATCATCCGCTGGTGCGCATGATCAGCCTGATGGATCACAGTCCCGGCGTGGGGCAGTACGCGAACCTCGCCTTCTACCGCGCGTTGCGCCAGCGCGGCGGGCTCGATGATGCCACGGTCGATCGCCGTATCGGCGAACTCCAGGCGCAGCGCGCGCGGGTGCGCGATCCGAACCGCCGCGCGCTGCTCGACCGGGTGCATGGGCGCGGCATTGCCCTGGCCAGCCACGACGACCGCACAACGGAGGAAATCGCCGAGAACTTCGCCGATGGCATCCGCATCAGCGAATTCCCCGTGACGATGGAAGCCGCGCGGGCGGCGAAGGAACGCGGCATGGACGTGATCGCGGGGGCGCCGAACGTGGTGCGCGGCGGCTCGCATTCCGGCAACATCGCGGTGGCGGATTTGTTACGCTGCGGGTGGGTCGATGTGTTCGCCTCCGACTATGTGCCGCCCGCGTTGATCGAGGCCGCGTTCCGTTGCGTGCGCGACGGGCTGGCGGATTTGCCCGCCGCGGTGGCGATGATCACCAGCCGCGCCGCCGGGCTGGCCGGTCTGTCCGGCCGGGGCGCGCTGGTGGCCGGGCAGCGCGCCGATCTGGCCCGCGTGCGCGTGCATGAAACGCTGCCCGTGGTGCGTCAGGTCTGGCGCGGCGGGGAGCGGGTGATCTGATGCCGGATCAGGCGCGCGTGGGGGTGTATTACTGCCCGCGCCAGGACGATCCGCTGTTCACCGCCGGCGCCGCCTGGCTGGGCCGCGACCCGG
>JAYVCG010000212.1:0-7231 GCA_043750075.1 Acetobacteraceae bacterium
GTTCGCGGGACTGAGGATGTTGTTGGTGGACATCATCAGCACGCGGGCTTCCAACTGCGCTTCCAGCGACAGCGGCACATGCACCGCCATCTGGTCGCCGTCGAAATCGGCGTTGAACGCGGTGCAGACCAGCGGGTGCAACTGGATCGCCTTGCCCTCGATCAACACCGGCTCGAACGCCTGGATGCCCAGACGGTGCAGCGTCGGCGCGCGGTTCAGCATCACGGGATGCTCGCGGATGACTTCCTCAAGGATGTCCCACACCTCGGGCCGTTCCTTTTCCACCATCCGCTTGGCCGCTTTGATGGTGGTGGCGTGGCCGTATTTCTCCAGTTTGGAGTAGATGAACGGCTTGAACAGCTCCAGCGCCATCTTCTTCGGCAGCCCGCACTGGTGCAGCTTCAGTTCCGGCCCGACGACGATCACCGAGCGGCCGGAATAATCGACGCGCTTGCCCAACAGGTTCTGCCGGAAACGGCCCTGCTTGCCCTTCAGCATGTCGGACAGCGATTTCAGCGGGCGCTTGTTGGCGCCCGTGATGGCGCGGCCGCGGCGGCCGTTGTCGAACAGCGCATCGACGGATTCCTGCAACATGCGCTTTTCGTTGCGCACGATGATGTCAGGGGCGCGCAGTTCGATCAGGCGTTTCAGGCGGTTGTTGCGGTTGATCACCCTGCGGTAGAGATCGTTCAGGTCGGAGGTCGCGAAACGGCCTCCGTCGAGCGGCACCAGCGGGCGCAACTCAGGCGGGATGACAGGCACGACATCCAGGATCATCCATTCCGGGCGGCTGCCGGATTCACCGAACGCCTCGATCAGTTTCAGACGCTTGACGAGTTTTTTCCGTTTGGCCTCGGAGGTGGTTTCTTTCAGATCGGCGCGCAGTCTGACCTTTTCCGCGTCGATGTCGATGCGGTTGAGGACTTTCTTGATCGCCTCGGCGCCGATGCCGACATCGAACTGGTCCTCGCCGAATTCATCCTGTTTGGCGAGGAGCTGGTCCTCGTTCAGCAGTTGCAGCAGCTTGAGGTCGGTGGTGCCGGGTTCGAGGACGACGTAGCTCTCGAAATAGAGGATTTTCTCCAGTTCCTTCAGCGTCAGATCCACCATCAGGCCGATGCGGCTTGGCAGGGATTTCAGGAACCAGATGTGCGCGACGGGAGAGGCCAGTTCGATGTGGCCCATGCGTTCGCGGCGGACTTTCGCCAACGTGACCTCGACGCCGCATTTCTCGCAGATGATGCCGCGGAATTTCATCCGCTTGTATTTGCCGCAGAGGCATTCGTAGTCTTTGATCGGGCCGAAGATGCGGGCGCAGAACAGGCCGTCGCGTTCCGGTTTGAAGGTGCGGTAGTTGATGGTTTCGGGTTTCTTGATTTCGCCGAAGGACCAGGAGCGGATTTGTTCCGGGCTCGCGATCTGGATGCGGATCTGGTCGAAGGTCATGGCCTGGCCGGTCTGGCCAAGGATTTTCATCAGTTCATTCATGCGACTGATCCTTCAATGATACTGTGATAAGGCCGGGCCTTGCCCGGTCTTGTGGCAGGCATCAGGGCTTTGCCCTGAGACCCACCAAGGGGCCTTGCCCCCTGGACCCCCACCAAAGGCTCGCCTTTGGAAACCATCCATTGGTTCTCCATGGGATGGGTCCAGGGGCCAGGCCCCTGGCGGGGCGCGGGGCGGAGCCCCGGCCTTCCCTCACAAGACAAGTCTTTCACGCCGCCCGGTTATCCAGATCGACATTCAACCCAAGCGACTTCAACTCCTTCACCAGCACGTTGAAACTCTCCGGGATGCCCGCCTCGAAATTATCCTGCTCGCGCACGATCGCCTCATATACCTTGGTCCGTCCGGACACATCGTCCGACTTCACCGTCAACATCTCCTGCAACGTGTACGCCGCGCCATACGCCTCCAGCGCCCACACCTCCATCTCCCCGAAACGCTGCCCGCCAAACTGCGCCTTACCACCCAGCGGCTGCTGCGTGACAAGACTGTACGGACCAATCGACCGGGCATGGATCTTGTCATCGACAAGGTGATGCAGCTTCAACATGTAGATATAGCCCACGGTGACCTTCCGCTCGAACGGCTCACCCGTCCGCCCATCCGTCAACACCACCTGACCCGACGTATCGAGCCCGGCCCGCACCAGCATGCCCTCGATATCCGACATCCGCGCGCCATCGAACACCGGGGTCGCGATCGGAATGCCCTTCCTCAGGTTCTCCGACAACTCCACCAGTTGCTCGGTGGTCATCGGCGCGATCTGACGGGCATACACCTCCTCGCCGTAAATCTCGCGCAGCCGGTCCAGCAAATCCTGGCGCCGCGCGCCGGTGCGCCGGTACTCGTCCACCAGTTCCCCGATCTGCTTGCCCAGAGTGGCGCAGGCCCACCCCAGATGCGTCTCCAGGATCTGCCCGACATTCATCCGCGACGGCACGCCCAACGGGTTCAGCACCAGATCGACCGGAGTGCCATCGGCCAGGAACGGCATGTCCTCCACCGGCACGACGCGCGAGACGACACCCTTGTTACCGTGACGGCCGGCCATCTTGTCGCCGGGTTGCAGCTTGCGCTTCACGGCGATGAACACCTTCACCATCTTCATCACGCCGGGCGGCAGCTCATCGCCACGCTGCAACTTCTCGACCTTGGACTCGAAGCGGTCCTGCAACCGCTTGATCGCGACATCGTATTCACGGCGCAGGGTCTCGATCTCCGCCATCATCGCGTCGTCCTGCACGGCGATGTGCCGCCACGAACCGCGCGGATGCTCGCTCAGTACAGCCTCGTCGATCACCGTGCCGGCCTTGATGCCCTTGAAGCCGCCCGCCGCCTTGCGGGTGAGAAGTTTCTCCCGCAACCGGTTGAGGAAACTGCGCTCCTGGATCGCCTGCTCATCGGCGCGATCCTTATCGAGGCGTTCGATCTCGGCGCGCTCGATCGCCATGGCGCGCTCGTCCTTGTCGACACCACGGCGGCTGAACACCCGCACATCGACCACCGTGCCGGTGACACCGGGCGGCAGCTTCAGCGAAGTGTCGCGCACATCCGAGGCTTTCTCGCCGAAGATCGCGCGCAGCAACTTTTCCTCGGGCGTCATCGGGCTTTCGCCCTTGGGCGTCACCTTGCCAACCAGGATGTCGCCAGGGTTCACCTCGGCGCCAATGTAGACGATGCCCGCCTCATCGAGGTTCTTCAGCGCCTCCTCGCCCACGTTGGGAATGTCGCGGGTGATTTCCTCCTGACCCAGTTTGGTGTCGCGCGCCATCACCTCGAATTCCTCGATGTGGATCGAGGTGAACACGTCGTCGCGCGCGATACGCTCACTGATGAGGATGGAATCCTCGAAGTTGTAGCCGTTCCACGGCATGAACGCGCACAGCACGTTGCGGCCCAAAGCAAGTTCGCCGAGTTCGGTCGAGGGACCATCGGCGATGATGTCGCCCTCGGAGACCTCGTCGCCGACGCGGACCAGCGGGCGCTGGTTGATGCAGGTCGATTGGTTGGAGCGCATGAACTTGCGCAGACGATAGATATCGACGCCCTTGGTGGTGGTGCTGTCATCGCTGGTGGCGCGCACGACGATGCGCGCACCGTCGATCTGGTCGATCACGCCCTGGCGGCGGGCGATGATGGTGGCGCCCGAATCCCGCGCCACCGCGGCCTCCATCCCCGTCCCCACCAGCGGCGCGTCGGCGCGGATCAGCGGCACCGCCTGACGCTGCATGTTGGAGCCCATCAGCGCGCGGTTGGCGTCATCGTTCTCCAGGAACGGAATGAGCGCCGCCGCCACCGACACCAATTGCTTGGGCGAGACGTCGATCGCGGTCACATCGGCCGGCTTCACCAGCCGGAAATCGCCCTGCTTGCGCACGGAGACCAGTTCCTCGGTGAAGCGGCCATTGCCGTCCATCGGCGCGTCGGCCTGCGCCACGACGAGGCGTTCTTCCTCCATCGCCGACAGATAACGCGGCTCCTTTTGCACCACGCCATCCTTGACCAGCATGTACGGCGTCTCGATGAAGCCGTATTTGTTGACCTTGGCATAAGTGGCGAGCGAGTTGATCAGACCGATGTTCGGCCCCTCCGGCGTCTCGATCGGGCAGATGCGGCCATAATGGGTCGGATGCACGTCACGCACCTCGAAGCCCGCGCGTTCCCGTGTCAGACCGCCAGGCCCCAACGCGGACAAACGCCTTTTATGCGTCACCTCCGACAGCGGGTTGGTCTGGTCCATGAACTGCGACAACTGGCTGGAGCCGAAGAACTCCCGCACCGCCGCCGCCGCTGGCTTGGCGTTGATCAGGTCGTGCGGCATCACGCTGTCGATATCGACCGAGCCCATGCGCTCGCGGATCGCCCGCTCCATGCGCAACAGGCCGATGCGGTACTGGTTTTCCATCAACTCGCCGACCGAGCGCACCCGGCGGTTGCCGAGGTTGTCGATGTCGTCGATCTGGCCGCGGCCGTCCTTGAGGTCGCACAGCGTCTTGACCGTGGTGACGAGGTCTTCTTTGCGCAGGATGCGCACCGAGTCCGCGACATTGGTGAAGTTCAGCCGCATGTTCATCTTGACGCGGCCGACCGCGGAGAGGTCGTAGCGGTCGCTGTCGAAGAACAAGCCGCGGAACAGCGCCTCGGCGGTTTCCGGGGTGGGCGGCTCGCCGGGACGCATGATGCGGTAGATGTCGATCAGCGCCTCGTCGCGGTTGGTGTTCTTGTCCACCGCGAGCGTGTTCCTGATCCACGGGCCGTTCGACTGATCGACCGCGAGCGTCGGCAGTTTGGTGATACCCGCGTCTTCCAGGGCGGCGAGACGCGCCTCGGCCAGTTCTTCCCCGGCCTCGGCGTAAATCTCACCCGTGTCCATGTTCACCAGATCCTCGGCCACGAAACGGCCCAGAAGATCGGCGCGGCCGACGAGCACTTCCTTGGTGTTCTCGGCGATGCGGCGCAACTGGCGGATGGTCAGCTTGGCTTCCGTGTCGGCGACGATTTCCCCGGTGGCGGCGTCGATCAGCGGCTCCAGCAGCTTGATGCCGCGGAACGCCTCGGGATCGAACGGCCGCGCCCAGCCTTTGGGGGTGCGCTCGAATATGACCTGGGTGTAGAAGCGGGAAAGGATTTCCTCCTGGTCCATGCCGTGGACCTCGCCCGGCTCGACGGTTTCGCCCTTGGCTTCCCGCGTGGCGCGCAGTTTCTCGGTCGAGGCGCCTTCCAGCGCGTAGAGCAGCGTCGTCACCGGCAGCTTCCGCTTGCGGTCGATGCGGACGTAGACGATGTCCTTGCTGTCGAACTCGAAATCGAGCCACGAGCCCCGGTACGGGATCACCCGCGAGGCGAACAGGTATTTGCCGGATGAATGCGTTTTGCCCTTGTCGTGATCGAAGAACACGCCGGGCGAGCGGTGCATCTGGCTGACGATGACACGCTCGGTGCCATTGATGATGAAGGTGCCGTTATCGGTCATCAGCGGCATGTCGCCCATGTAGACGGGCTGTTCCTTGATGTCGCGGATGGAGCGGGCGCCGGTGTCTTCCTCCACGTCCCAGACGATGAGACGGAGCGTGACCTTCAGCGGCGCGGCGAAGGTCATGCCGCGCTGGATGCACTCTTCCACGTCGTATTTGGGTTCTTCGAGTTCGTAATCGACGAACTCAAGCCGGCCGCGGCCGGCGAAATCGTCGATCGGGAAGACCGACTTGAACACCTCCTGCAGGCCGGTATGGGTACGGTTGTCCGGCTTCACATCGCTTTGCAGGAACGCCTCATAGCTGGCGCGCTGCACGTCGATCAGGTTTGGCATGGGCGCCACTTCCGGGATCCGCCCGAAACTTTTGCGGATACGCTTGCGCCCGGTGAAAGACCCAGTGATCGCGTTCATGGAATGTCCTGCCTGCCGTTGCTTGTGGCCACACCCCGAGGGGCGCTGTCGTCAATCCCATTGGGCCGTCACGCCGGCGTCACGTCGCCGTCACTGCCCATGGGCCTTCATCAGAAACCGTGATGGGGCGGGAATCGCCGTGATTCCCGCCCGCCACCGGATCGAACCGGTCCGGGGGCCGCCCCCCGGACCAGAGAGTCTGCCGTTCCGATCGCGTTACTTGATCTCCACGGTCGCGCCCGCGTCTTCGAGCATCTTCTTGATCTTCGCCACTTCGTCCTTGCCGGCGGCCTCCTTGACGACCTTCGGCGCGCCCTCGACCAGATCCTTGGCTTCCTTCAGGCCCAGACCGGTGATGGTGCGGATTTCCTTGATGACGTTGATCTTCTTGTCACCGGCGCCGGTGAGGGTGATGGTGAATTCCGTCTGTTCCTCGACCGGCGCGGCGGCGGCGGCGGCGACCGGGGCGGCGGCGGCGGCCGGGGCGGCGGCGGAGACGCCCCACTTCTCCTCAAGCATCTTGGAGAGTTCAGCGGCTTCCAGCACGGTCAGGCCGGAGAGTTCCTCGGCCAGTTTTTGTAGATCAGCCATGTTCATGTATCCTGTATTATCAGAGAGTTATGGTTGGTTCCTGGCGCACCGGCACAACCGGCGCGCGATGCTCAGGCGGCTTCTGCCTCATCTTTTCTGGCGTAGGCCCCAAAGACCCTGGCGAGTTGTCCACCCGGCGCCTGAAGGATGGAAGCGATCCGTGTCGCCGGGGTCGAAATCATCCCCAGCAATCCGGCGCGCAACGCATTCAGACCCGGCAGCGCGGCGAGCGCCTTGATCCCATCCGCGTCCAGCGTATGGGTTCCCAGCGCTCCACCAACCACCTGGAACTTCTCGTTGGTCCTGGCGAACTCGACGGCGGCTTTGGCCACCAACACCGCATCGGTCGACCACGCGAGCGCGATCGGGCCTTTGAGCATTGATTTGATGCCGTCGAATCGGGTCCCCTCCAGAGCGAGATGGGCCAGCCGGTTCTTCGCGACCTTGTACGTCGATCCTGAAGCCCGCATCTTGCGGCGCAAATCCGAGGCCTCGGCGACCGTCAGTCCCCCGTTCCGGGTGACCACGATCATCGTGGTGGCTTGCAGCGCCTGATTGAGTTCAGCGACGAATTCGCGTTTTTCCGTACGGTCCACGCATCGTCTCCGTTCTGACGCCAAGGAACCGAAATCCCTGGGCGTCTGGTTGCCCCATGAACCTGGCGGTCGCCCGCCCGGTCCGGTTCGCCTGTCCCGTGCCGCCCCGGAGGGCGCCACCTCAAGCCGGAACCACCAAACTCCCGTCACC
>JAYVCG010000213.1:0-8923 GCA_043750075.1 Acetobacteraceae bacterium
CCCGGTTTGGCGTAGGGCACCATCTTCACCGGCACGCCCAGAGCGGCGGCGATGGCCCGCGCCATGTCGGGCGAACACCCGTCCGGATCGCCCGACGCCGTGCGCCCGGTGACGAGCAGAAAATTCCCCATGTTGATCGCGGCCCGCAAAACCCCATGCGGCGCGAGTTCGGCGATGACCTGTTGTTGAGTCATGATGACGCATCCACCCCTTGTTGACCGGGCCAAAGTACCTTGGACCACGGGACGCGGGCAAGCCACGCCCTCCACGCTTGACCGCCCCCCGCATCCGGTGTCCCTGAAACCCCATGCCCCCCGCCGAACTCCCGCCCGAGGCGATCCTCACAGCCCTCCGCCGCATGAACCTCCTGACCGGAGGCCAGCCAGGCGGAGAACGCCTCACGGGCGGCGTGTCCTCCGACATCTGGCGCATCGACCTCCCCTCCGGTCCCATCTGCGTCAAACGCGCCCTGCCCAAACTGCGCGTGGCGGCGGAGTGGCACGCGCCCGTGGAACGCAACCTCTACGAAGCCCGCTGGATGCGTCACGCCGCCCACCACGCCCCCCCTCTCCTGGGCCAGGACCCGCGATCGGGCGCGCTGGCGATGGCATTCCTCCCGCCGGACAATCACCCGCTCTGGAAGGACCAACTGCGCGACGGACACGCCGACCCGGATTTCGCGGCACAGGTCGCGCGCGCCCTGGTCTCGATCCACGCGAAAACCGCCGCCGACCCCACGATCGCGGCGGAATTCCCCACGGACGCGATTTTCCACGACATCCGCCTGGAGCCCTATCTGATCGCCACCGCCCGCGCCCATCCCGATCTGGCCGGCCGCCTGCGCGCGTTGGTCACCACGACCCAGACCAGCAAGAAGGCGCTGGTCCACGGCGATGTCAGCCCGAAAAACATTCTGCGCGGTCCCCACGGCCCCATCTTCCTCGACGCCGAATGCGCATGGTGGGGCGATCCCGCCTTCGATCTGGCGTTTTGCCTCAACCACCTGCTGCTGAAATGCCTGTGGACCCCAACGGCGCGGGACGGTTTTCTCCATTGCTTCGACGCGCTGACAAGAACCTACCTTGACGGCGTGGACTGGGAACCGCCCGAGGCGTTGGAACAGCGTGCCGCGGCGCTGCTGCCCGGCTTGTTCCTGGCGCGGGTGGATGGCAAATCCCCCGTGGAATACCTGACCGATGCCGCGGACAAAAACCGGGTGCGGCGCGTGGCGCGGGCGTTGTTGCTCGCCCCACCCGCCCGTCTGAGCACGATCCGCGCCGCCTGGAAAAAGGAAACCACCGCATGACCGACACCAGCATCGCCTATGTCCATGCCCGCCGCGTCTGGGACAGCCGCGGCCGCCCCACGGTGGAGGCCGAGATGGTGCTGGAATCCGGCGCCATGGGACGCGCCATCGCGCCCGCGGGGGCCTCGACCGGCAGTGGCGAGGCGGTCGATCTGCGCGACGGCGGCACCGCGTTCGGCGGCCATGACGTGACGCGCGCGGTGGCGCATGTGAACACGGAAATCGCCCGCGCCGTCATGGGCATGGATGCCTCGGACCAGGCGGCGCTCGACGCGCGGCTGATCGCGCTCGACGGCACGCCGGACAAATCCCGTCTGGGCGCCAACGCGATGCTGTCCGTCTCCATGGCCGCCGCCCATGCCGCGGCGCATGAGGCCGGATTGCCGCTGTTCCGTTACTTCGCGGGCACGGGGGACGCGACGCTGATCCCGCTGCCGCAAATCCAGATTTTTGGCGGCGGCGCGCATGCCGGACGCCGCGTGGACATCCAGGATTTCATGGTGCTGTGCCCGGCGGCGGAAAACTTCGCGCAGGCGCTGGACTGGACGGCGGAGGTGTACCGGGCGGCGGGACAATTGATGGCCGAGGCGGGCACCCTGGCCGGGGTGGCGGACGAAGGCGGCTGGTGGCCCTCCTTCGCCACCAACGAACAAGCCCTCGACACCCTGGTCCGCGCCATCGAGCGCGCGGGGTTCCGTCCCGGCGAGCAGGTGGGGATCGCGCTCGACATCGCCGCCTCGGAATTCGGCCGCGGCGGACGTTACACGCTGGCGCTGGAGAATCGCGAACTGGACAGCGCGGGCATGATCGCCCTGCTGTCCGGCTGGATCGCCCGCTATCCGATCCTGTCCATCGAAGACCCGCTGGCCGAGGACGACGCCGAGGGTTTCGCCGCCTTCACACGCCAGCACGGAAGTGCCGTGCAAATCGTCGGCGATGATTTCCTGGTCAGTGACGCTTCCCGTGTGCGCGCGGCCGCGGCGGGCGGCGCCGCCAACACCGTGCTGCTGAAACCCAACCAGCGCGGCACATTGACGGAAACCCTCGCCGCCTGGAACGCCGCCAGGGAGGCGGGATTTTCCGCCATCGTCTCCGCCCGTTCCGGCGAAACCGAAGACACCACCATCGTTCACCTCGCCGTCGGCTGGGCTTGCGGACAACTGAAAGTCGGCAGTTTCACACGCGGCGAACGCATGGCGAAGTGGAACGAAATGCTGCGCGTCGAGGAAGCCCTCGGCGCCCGCGCCCGTTTCGCCGGGCGCGCGGTACTGGGCCGTTCGCGGGCATGAGGGCCGTCATGCGGATACCCGCGGATGTTCCGGTATGCCATGCGCCGGAACATCCCCGTTCGGAACATCCCCGTTCGGAACAAGCCCATTGGGGAAAAGCCCATTCGGGAAAAGCCTGTCCATGAACATCGTCTTCCACGCCGCCGCCGGTCCTGACCTGACAGCGCGCCTCGCCGCCCTCCCCGGTTTGGACATCGCGATTTGCCCCGAGGACGACGACGTGCGCCTCGCCGCCCTGCTGCCAGCATGCGAGGTGCTGTGGCATGTCCTGAAGCCCTGCACGGCCGCCATGATCGCGGCGGCGCCGCACCTGCGCCTGATCCAGAAGATCGGCGTCGGCGTCAACACGATCGACCTCGACGCGGCGAAGGCGCGCGGCATCCTCGTGTGCAACCTGCCCGGCACCAACGCCCGCGCCGTGGCGGAACTGGCGCTGGCGCTGATGCTGGCCGTGCTGCGCCGCATTCCCCGTTTCGATGCGTCGTTGCGCTCCGGCGTCTGGACCGATCCCGCGTTGCAGGATGGCCTTGGCGAACTCGGCGGGCGCGTGGTGGGGCTGGTGGGATACGGCTCGGTGCCGCGCCTGCTGGCGCCCGTGCTGACGGCGATGGGATGCGAGGTGCTGTACACCGCGCGCTCCCCGGTTCCGGACGCCGTGGGGCAGTTCGTTTCGTTGGATACGTTACTGGCACGATCGGATATCGTCAGCCTGCACATCCCCCTGACGCCCGCGACGGAACGCCTGATCGGCGCCGCCGCGATTGCCCGCATGAAGCCGGGCGCCGTGCTGATCAACACCGCGCGCGGCGGGCTGGTGGATCAGGCGGCGCTGACCGCGGCGCTGCGCTCCGGTCATCTGAGCGGCGCGGGCCTCGACGTGTTCGTGGACGAGCCGGTGCCGCCCGGCGAGGCGTTGCTGACCCTGCCCAGCGTGGTCGTCACCCCGCACATCGCCTGGATCACCACCGGCACGTTCGACCGGAGCTTCGCCGTCGCCGCGGAAAACTGCCGGCGTGTGGCGGCGGGGGAAGCGCTGCTGCACCGGGTTGTATGAAAAATCATGATTTTCGCACAAACCATCTCGACATCCCCCGGCGTTTTCCCGGACGCCACCGCCCGCTTCCTCACGGAGGGCGCAGTCCTGAGAACAGGCACGTATGCCGATGAAGAATGAATGAAGTCTCACCATCAACCCGAAAGCATGGCGTCATGGCTCTCACCCTCCGCCCCAACTGCGAGTTCTGCGACAAGGACCTGCCGCCCGAGGCGGCGGATGCCCGCATCTGTTCCTATGAATGCACCTTCTGCGCGGAGTGCGTGGACACGGAGTTGCGCGATGTCTGCCCCAACTGCGGCGGCGGCTTCGTGCCGCGCCCGGTCCGTCCGGCGGCGGAATGGCGGCCAGGCGTGTCACGCGCGCAACAACCCGCCTCCGATCAGCGCGTGCATCTGAAATACAGCCGCGCCGATATCGTGGCGCATGTGGCGCGGATCAGGACGATCCCCCCGGCGGAGCGCTGACGCCGTTCGCGGTGGTGGAAAGACAGGAAAATACACCACAAAGACACGAAGGCGCAAAGAATTTTCATGAATGTAACGACAGGGCTTTGTGTTTTTGTGCCTTTGTGGTGACATTTTTTTTGGCCGCGGTCCAGGAACGGACGCTGATGTCTGGCGTGAATGTGCGAGGATCGCTCTACCGTCCCAGCCCCACCGCGCGCAGGAATTTCGCCAGATACGCCTTCACCACCACCCACAGCAGCGAACCCGCCTGTAACGGCGGCGCCGCCTCCTGGACAGGCTCTGGCCGCTTTGGCGGAGCGGGCGGGGGCGGCGGGACCATGGCGGAAGGCGCGGTCTCCACCGGAGCCGGGGACGGAGGCATGGACGGCGGCGTTAAGATGTCGTCCCTGGCGAACTCCGCCGCCGCGCGGCGGGCGAAATCGGCCATGATGACATTCGCCACCGCGACGCCGCCGGTCTTGGCGAAATCCGCCAGCACGCCGCCGAGTTCGGCGTCGGAGACGATCTTCACGCTGGTCTCTGGCGGCATGGCGCCGGGCACGTCGGACAGCGCGAACGCCACCTTCACGCCAATGCGCGCGGCCCGCATGTCCGCCGTGCCGCGCCCGACGACGGAGCCGGTCAGCGCCTCATGATCGAAGACGCAGGCGGCCTTACCCTTGAAGTTGATCTTCTTCGGGCCGAACGACACCACCATCGCGCCGGGCCAGGAGCCGTCCCCGGCCTGGGGTTCCAGCACCGCGCCGGGCATGCATTTCGCCATGCGCGGCACGTCGGCGAAGCGTTTGAGCACGTCCCCGGCTTTACCGGGAACGCGGAACTCACCCTCGAAATGCATGTTTGACTATGCCACCGGGCGCAGCAGCGGCGCCTGGTTGGGCACGCCATAATACACTTTGGCGTGCGGATCGCTGGCCATGGTGGAGGATACCCGCACGTCGATCAGGTACAGACCGCCTTTGCGCAAGCCCTCGGCGACGGCGGCGGGCAGATCGGATTCCTTGTTCAGCAGCACGCCGTCGCCGCCGAACGCCTTGGCGATGGCGACGAAATCCGGGCTCTCCCAGTGCGACTGGCCGGGGTCGAAGCCCTTGGGCACCAGCTTGTGGACCTCGGCGCCATAGCCGCAATCGTTCCACACGATCAGCACCATTTGCAGGCCGAACCGCGTCACCGTGTCGAGTTCCTGGATATGGAACAGCATGCTGCCATCGCCCTCGATGACGATGTGCGGCCGGCCCGGATTGCCCGCCCCGGTGCCGATGGCCAGCGGCAGCCCCTGCCCGACCGCGCCGAACTGGTAGGAGAACTGGATTTCCGCCCCCTCCGGCATCGCCATGTACATCGCGGGCCAGGAGAAGAAATGCCCCGCACCGCACGTCACCAGCACGCCCTTGGGCAGCGCCTGAGCGAGGTATTGGGCCGCCGCGCGCGGGTCGAGCCCGTCGGTGGGCGGGGCGAACTGGTGCGCCGGTTCATTCAGCACGGCTTTCGTCTCCGCATTGCGAAAACCTTCGTTCCGGACCTGGCGGCTTTCCAGCGCCTCGTTCAGGCTGGCGACGGTTTTGCGGGCGTCGCCCTGGACATAGAGGCCGGGGATGACGCCGATTTCTTCCGGGATGGGTTTGATGTCGATGCGCGCGACCTCGGCGTTGGGGAACAACAGGCCGCCCTCGGTGGTGTAATAGCCAAGCTCGGCACCCACGCCGAGGACGAAATCCGCGTCCGCCAGCAGCCGTTCCGAGGGTTCCGAGGCGAAAGCGCCCGCGATGCCGACATCCCACGGGTTACCGGAGAAATAGCCCTTGCCCTGTAACGAGGTCGCCAGCAGCGCGCCCACCCGGTCGGCGAGTTTGATGATTTCGTCCCTGGCGTTGGCCGCGATGGCGCCTTTTCCCGCGATGATGACCGGGCGTTTCGCCGCCGCCAGTTTGGCGATCACCGGGGCCAGCAGATCCGGGCTCGGGTTTTCCACGCGCGGGGGGAGGAAATCGGTGGAGGGGCGATATTCAAAGTCCCAGTCGAACTCGCGGTCCTGCAAGTCCATGTTGAGGTTCAGTACCACGGGGACGCGGTGGACGCGGGCGGTGTAGAACGCCTCGGCGATTTCCTCCGCCATGTTGTCGATGCTGGTGACGGTGTGGAAGCGCGCCGAGCAGGCTTCGGTGAACCGCTTCTGATCCATCGATTGGGTGTTGTTCTTCGATCCCGGATTGATCTCGCCGGTGATCAGCACCATTTGCGAGCGGTTGCGCGCCGCGATCATCAGTGTGGTGCCGCACTGGGTCAGGCCGGGCCCGCAGGTGACCATGACGGCGCCGACCTTGCCCGTGGTGCGCGAATACCCATCCGCCATGGAGACGGCGGCGGCCTCGTGCCGGGCCGAGATGATTTTGGCGTTCTTCTTCGCCAGCGACGACCAGAGCCACATGTTGCCATCGCCCATCAGACCGAACAGGTGATCGCAGCCTTCCGCGAGCAGGGCGTCGGCGATGGCTTCATAGACTTTCATGGGCGTGCGTTCCTTGTTGAGGGCCGTACTGAGCTGAGGGCCGTGCTGGCCGCATAAAGCGTCCGAAAATCGTCCCCACGTCAACAGGTGGAAGAAAACCGCGCTGCCATGGACGGTTTCCAAAGGCGAGCCGTCATGCGGAGCATGCCCAGGGCAGGGCGGCGGAGGTCCAGGAGGCGGCTCCTCCCAAGGGGCCATCGGGCTGGGCACGGGGCAGCGCCCCGCGTTTCCGCTCCCGCGGCATGAAATGTTTTACACCATCCCCGGAACTCTGACGAAGATGAGCCATATGTGTGGACGGTGCCGGAAGGTGATCAGAGTTTCCCGGCGATGAGGCTCTGAAGATACCGGCCTTCGCAACATGCTTTGACCGCCTTCGCGATGGCGATCACCTGAATCCGCTTCGACCGTTTCACACCAGCTTTTCGGGTCTCTGAAGCATGTTTAAACAGGATGGTAAAGGAACGTAATGATGATTCCTTCCACTCGGTTGAAAACGCCGGTTGCCCAGCGCTGGACTGGCATGTGCGCGTGGGCACGCAGAGCCGTCTCAGCGGCATGATCGCCACCGAGGACATGAAGCATGTGTGGCGCGTGGATGGCGGTTATACGACAGACCGTAAATTCGTCCTGACCGGCAAGGAAATTGGCGGAGCGGAACGGTCCGGCACCGTGAACGGCGAGATCCGGGACGACGGCGCCCTGGTCGCGGTGATCGGTAACATCACCGGCGCGTCTCCGTGCAACAACAAGATGGTTTACATTCCGTGGTTCCGTGGCGGCAACAACGCCTATGACCCGAGCAATGGCAATCCTTCCGGTGGCGGCGGCGGCTGATCTTTCTTCGCCCTCAGGGCCGCGAGCAGCGATGCTCGCGGCCTTTTTGATTCCAGTCTGCTTCCGCCCTTCCCTGGTTTGTCCGGGAAAGGCCGGTCAGAACTTATATCAACGGCCTTTTGGATTGACCCATTGGCTTTTTCCCGTCATCCCACGGTCGAGCCGTGGGATGACGGGGGCAAGGGCGTACGTCAGCCTTTAAGCGGATCGGCATGAACGAGATCAACTCCAGGAAGCGTGGGCATCAAATGATTTTGTCCACCTTCAGCTTTTCCATCTCTGCCGTGCTCAACCCCAGCCATCCGGACAGCACATCGGCGGTGTGCTCGCCAAGGATGGGAGACGCTTTGACGGTGGGCGGTTTGCCGTTGATGCGCACCGGCCAGGACGGCATTTTGAAGCCCGCGTAACTTTTGTGCTCCATGATCTGCATGATACCGCGCTTCTCGAAGCTGGGATCGTTCTGTAACTCCATCGTGTCCAGCACCGCGCCCGCCGGAATGCTGGCGCTGCCCACCAGCGCCATCGCCTCGTGCTTGGTGCGCGCGCGTGTCCAGGCGGTGATGATCAGGTCCAGTTCCGCGTCGTTCTTCACGCGCAACGCTGGTGTGGCGAAGCGGGGGTCTTCGATCAGTTCCTCGTGTCCCATCACTTTGCACAGGCGGGACCAGTGTTCGGCGTTGGCGCGGCTGGTCATGATCCACACATAATCGTTCGGCCCGCCCGGCGCGCACGGATACAGTCCGGAGGGCGCGTTGCTGCCGCCGCCCGAGCGTGTGCCATCCCGCTCCACCGCCTTGCCGGTGCGGGCCTGCGTCGCGAAGTTGGTGCGCATGTAGTGCATCATCGCGTCCTGCATCGCCACCTGCAAACGGCAGCCCTCTCCGGTTTTGTCACGTTTACGCAACGCCGCCAGGATGGTGATCGCCATGGTCATTCCGGTTCCGGTATCACCCAGCGAGAGGCCAGGCTTCACCGGCTGGCGTCCCTTCTCCCCCGTCACGCTGATCGTCCCCCCCGTAGCCTGGGCAATCATGTCGAAGGCGAGGTTGGTTTCGTAGGGGCTGCCTTCGCCGAATCCCTTGATCTGGCAAAAGATGAGGCCAGGATTGAGGGTTTTCACGTCCTCATAACCCAGTCCGAGGCGCTCTATGGTGCCGGGCGCCATGTTTTCCACCGCGATGTCGGCTTTGCGCAGCAGGTTTTTCACCAGTGCCAGGCCTTCAGGGGATTTAAGATTGACCGTGATGGATTTTTTGTTGGCATTGAATTGCTGGAAATAATAGGGGTCGTCGTCGGGCTGGCCGGGACGCAGGCGGCGGCCGGGATCGCCGATGCGGGGATTTTCAATTTTCACGACTTCCGCGCCCAGCCAGGCGAGGGCTTCGGTGCAGGATGGTCCGGCTTCGAATTGCGTGAAATCGACGACGCGGACGCCGGACAGGAAATCGGGGG
>JAYVCG010000214.1:0-2598 GCA_043750075.1 Acetobacteraceae bacterium
CGAGGAAGACGGGCAGGAGACGGCCGCGCTGCTGCTGGCCGATGTGAGGGCCATCTTCGGGGAGCGGGAGCACATGGCCAGCGAGGATCTGTGCGCCCGGTTGCGGGAGATGGAGCACCGCCCCTGGCCCGAGTGGCGCCAGGGCAAGCCGATCACCCCGCCACAGCTTGCCCGCGCCCTGCGGCCCTTCCGGGTGAGGCCGGGGACCGTCCGGATCGGGGAGAGGACACCGAAGGGATACGCCCGCGCGGGGTTCAAGGAGGCATGGGCGCGGTATCTCGACACCCCCCTGGCCCCAGGAGAGGGGGGTTGAGCCGCCACACCGCCACACGCCTAGAGCAAGGCCGGGATTTGCCGCTTTCCGAGCCGCCACACCGGGCTTCATGTGGCGGCATGAAATCTTGGAAAAACCCATGGTTTCGTAGGCGTGTGGCGGTGTGGCGGCTCAACCCCCCCCTTCAGCGGGTCATGGGGTGGTGCCATGGCGAACCCTGTGCCCGGCATCGTACTGGGCGGCGTCATCACCGGCTGTGTCTGGATCGCTGTCTGACATGCTCCCGGCCCTGAAGGACCGGGCTTGCGCCCTTCAAGCGCGGTCATTGCTCTACGTGATGAGCCAGGACGGAGCATGAGCCGCCGGAAAAAATATTTGGTAAATTTTTTTGGAAAAATTCAAGACCATGAATTTGCTGAGGGCCGCGAATTCCTGGCGGGGGGTAGCAGTCCGGCTTCGTGCGTGGATGAAAAGGGGGTGCGCCCCCCCCTCAACCCCTATCCACCATCCCCGATAGCCTCATGGACGGCCAGGATGGCCTGCGGAGTCAAGCATGCCGGGGAGGTTGGCCGGGTTCCTGGCCGTCCTCCTCGCTGGCCCGGACGATCGAATCCGGTCTGTCAGCCCGATCCTGATGCCCCATTGATGCCCCGGATTGGAATTGCGCTCAAGGAAACATCAGGAAGCGGATGCTATGTTGTTGAAATCGTTTGGTGAGCCCGGTCGGGTTCGAACCGACGGCCCCAAGATTAAAAGTCTCGTGCTCTACCAACTGAGCTACGGGCTCACGCCGCCGCGTTGAACGACAGGATGGGCGGGCGGTCAAGCCATGATCGGCGATTGGGTGGCATGCTGACGTGAAAATCGTCGTTCGCGGCGCCTGACCCATGCCAGCCTTGACCCATGCCAGCCCTGGCGCGTGACGATGATCGCTGACCGGGAAAGCGACACACCGGAGGATAACGGGAACAGATCAACAGTAAGGGCCGGTGGGTAGTGGGTCAATTTGGGGTTTTCCCCGTCATCCCCCGGCCCCGCCCTACCATATGCACACATCTTTTCGACGGGAGTGGAGAACCAGGAAGCCGACAGCCCGGACAACACGCGCGCGATCAGGAATGGGCATGGTCAGGGAGAACACCCTCATGGGTTCATGCCTTTCTCTGGCCGGGCATGGCCGCCGTCACCAGCCGCGCGTCCAGGCCCAGAGGCGTCACGCGTTCTGGCGCTGGCAGGCGCGTGAGAAGGGCGGCGAGGCGTGCCGCGTCGCGGCCCGCCACGATGACCTGCCAGGGTGTGGTGTTCAGGATGCCGAGGGTCAGCCGTTCCCCGAAGACCCCCGCGCCGCCGATGATCAGGACGCGGCGCGGCGGCGGGTCAGTCATGTGGGGGGGCAGTCCGGAAAAACATGCCGTGCCAGGGCGGGATCGGGGATCATGCAGGTCTCGGCGCGGCCAAACCAGCGGTAACGGTTTCGCGCGATCCGGTCATACAGGCTGTTCCGGACCGCACGCGGGATCAGCCACAGCATCCGGGCCAGCAAGGACCATCCGCGCAGCCGGGAGAGGATCTGGAGCATGGCGTCCGCGCCCAGCCAGGCATGGCCATCGAGGATGACGGCGTTGGTGCGCGGGTGCCTGGGATCAATGCCCAGACGGAGGGCAAGCCAATGGCCGTGAGGGGACTGGATCGCGGTGAAGCGGAAGCGCGCCTGAGGATCGCGGGCGGTGACGAAGCGGAACAGGACCGAGCACAGCACGCACACATCGTCATACAGCACAACGCCCTCGGGCACGCCCGCGATGGGGATCGGACAGGGGTCTGGCGGGAGTGTTTGTCTCATCATGCTCAGAATTCAACCCGTATGAGTTCGACACGACAGCGGCGTTCCCCTGAATTGCGCTCAGTCATCCTCCCGGTGATGCATGGGATCGCTGTCGGGTCCGGCGCCGCGCATGATCTCGCTGAAGCCGAACAGCAGCATCAGGATGCCGCACACCACCTCAATCGCCGTCAGCGCGCGGACCAGCAGGGACACCGGCGCGATGTCGCCAAAACCAAGCGTGGTGATGGTGGCGACACTGTAATAAAGCGCATCGACGAAGCCGATCCGCGCCGCCGCGCCGTGCATCTGGAACTGCGGCGCGGGCGTGGTCAGATCGGCGATCCGGTAGAGGCAGGTGAACACCACGACCAGCAGGCTGTAGAACGTCACGAACGCCAGCATCGGCATCACCAGCCGCTCCAGCCGCGCGCCCACCGCCTTGAACACCAGCGAGACATCGACCATCAGCGTCACCACGTCGCGCACCGCGAACGCGGCG
>JAYVCG010000215.1:0-8999 GCA_043750075.1 Acetobacteraceae bacterium
ATCGCGTAGAAGGCGCCGTTGATAAGGCCAAGCAGCAACTGGCCGAACAGCAGCGGGGCCGGGATGCCAAAAATCATCATCATGGTTGTGTGTCCCGGCTTTGCCGTTCCTCTTGTGTCAGCTTTTCACCAGCGGGCAGGCGCCCTTTTCGATCGGACGGAAGGCCTGATCCGCGGGCGTGGTGGCCAGCGGCTTGTAGTAATCCCAGGGGCCCTTGCTCTCGGACGGTTTTTTCACTTCCCACAGATAGGCGGGGTGCAGTTTGCGGCCGTCGGCGCGGATCGAACCGGCGCCGAAGCAATCGTCGTCGGTGGGCATTTTCTTCATTTGCGCGATGGTCGCCGCGCCGTCGAGTTTGGCTTTGTCCACGCCCATGGCGCTGGCGGCCTTCAGGTAGTGCAGAACCGACGAGTACACCCCCGCATGTACCATGGTCGGCCGCACGCCATTCATCTTGGGGGAGAAGCGGTTGGAGAAGGCCCGCGCCCGGTCGTTCATGTCCCAGTAGAAACTGTCGGTCAGCACGATCCCCTGCGCGATCTCCAGGCCCAGGGAATGGATGTCGGTCAGGAACAGCAGCAATCCGGCGAGGCGCATCTTCTTGGTGATGCCGAACTCGGCGGCCTGCTTGATGGTATTGATGGTGTCGGCCCCGGCGTTGGACATGCCGAGCACTTTCGCCCCGCTGGCCTGCGCCTGGATCAGATAGGAGGAGAAATCGGAGGTGCCGGGGAAGGGATAGGCGATGCTGCCCAGTACTTTGCCGCCGGCGCTTTCGACGAATGCGGTGGTGTCGCGTTGCAGCGCCTTGCCGAAGGCGTAGTCGGCGGTGATGAAGAACCAGGTGTCGCCGCCCGCCTTCACCAGCGCCGCGCCGGTCGAGCGCGACAACATATAAGTGTCGTAGACCCAGTGGATCGTGTTGGCGTTGCAGTCCTTCGAGGTCAGGTCGGAGGTCGCGGCGCCGGTGTTGATGTAGACCTTGTTCTTTTCCCTGGCGACACCGGCGACGGCGATGGCGACGCCGGAATTGGCCACCTCGACCAGCATGTCCACGCCGTCGCGGTCGAACCATTGCCGCGCCACGGTGACGCCGACATCGGGTTTGTTGAGGTGATCGGCCGAGAGAACCTCAACCTTCATGCCCTTGGCGGAGATGCCGTATTCCTCCAGCGCCTGATGCACGGCGGCGAGGGCGCCGGGACCGGCGATGTCCTTGTACGGCCCGGACATGTCGGTCAGGCAGCCGATCTTCAATGTCGGCACCGCCTGCGCCTTCACGGAAGCGGGCAGGGTCAGGGCGGAGGATGTGGCGGCGGCCGCGATCAGGGTTCTGCGGGTCAGGCTCATGCTGGAGTTTCCTTGCGTTGCCGAAACAGGTCAGACGCCCAGATATTCGTGCAACTTGTCCATGTTGGCTTCGAGTTGGGAGTTTTCGATCATGTCGATCACCTTGCCGTGTTCCATCACGTAATGACGGTCGGCGACGGTGGCGGCGAAGCGGAAATTCTGTTCCACCAGCAGCACGGTGAAGCCGCGGCTCTTGATCTCGCGGATGGTGCGGCCGATTTGCTGCACGATGACGGGGGCGAGGCCCTCGGTCGGCTCGTCCAGCAGCAGCATCCTGGCGCCCGTGCGCAGGATGCGGGCGATGGCCAGCATCTGCTGCTCGCCGCCGGAAAGCCGTGTGCCATGCGCGGTGCGGGCGCGTTCCTTGAGGTTGGGGAACAGCGTGTAAATCTCCTCCACCGACAGACCACCGGGGGCGATGACGGGGGGCAGCATCAGGTTCTCGGTCACCGACAACGACCCGAAGATGCCGCGTTCCTCGGGGCAGATGGCGATGCCGGCGCGGGCGATCACGTTGGGCATCTGGTGGATCGTTTCAACGCCCTTGAACTTCACGCTGCCCTCGCGGCGCGGCACGAGGCCCATGATCGATTTCATGGTGGTGGTCTTGCCGGCGCCGTTACGGCCAAGCAAGGTCACCACCTCGCCCTCGTTCACCTGGAAATCGACGCCATGGAGAATATGGCTTTCGCCGTACCAGGAATTCAGCCCGCTGATCTCAAGCATGTTCGGTTCCCAGATAGGCGGCGATCACCTCGGGGTTCTTCGAGACAACCCCGTAATCGCCCTCAGCCAGCACGCGGCCCCGTGTCAGCACGGTGATGGTGTCGCACAGGCCTTCCACGACCGAGAGATTGTGCTCGACCATCAGGATCGTGCGGCCTTTGCGGATGCGCCGGATCAGTTCGACGATGCGGTCCACGTCGCCATGCGCCATGCCGGCGGTGGGTTCGTCGAGCAGCAGCATCTCCGGTTCCAGCGCCAGCGTGGTGGCGATTTCCAGGGCGCGTTTCAGGCCGTAGGACAGGTTGACGACGACGGTGTTTTCCTCGCCCTCCAGCCCGACATCGCGCAGCAATTCGCGGGCGCGGTCATTGAACACCTCCAGCACCTTTTCCGAGCGCCAGAAGTCGAAGCTGGTCCCCCGTGCCCGTTGCAGTGCCAGGCGGACGTTTTCCAGCGCCGTCAGATGCGGGAACACCGCCGAGATCTGAAAGCTGCGGACGAGGCCGAGACGCGCGACCATGGCGGGCTTCATGCCGGTGATGTCGCGGCCCTTGAAGCGGATGGTGCCGCTGGTGGGGATCAGGAACGACGTCAGCAGATTGAAGCACGTGGTCTTGCCGGCCCCGTTCGGGCCGATCAGCGCGTGGATCTGTCCGGTCTTCACGCGCAGGCTGACACCGTCCACGGCGACGAAGCCGCTGAACTCGCGTGTCAGGCCATCGGTTTCCAGGATGGTGTCACTCACCCCCGCGCGTCTCCCTGTTACGGATTCTCATCATGGGCGCGGCGTGTCGCACAACGGTCATCAAGGCGCAAGCGGGTGACGGGGGGGACATCCGGCGTCCATTTGGAAAACATGCCGGGGCTGGCGGGGGGGGGACCGGCCAGGCAGTGTCCGCCCGTGAAGTCCGCCTGTGTCCGCGGCGCTTCAGGTCTCACCACGGAGATCACGGAGAACCACGGAGGCGCACGGAGCTTTCCTCGTTGCACCAGCCGTGGCACGCGATTCCTGGCGGGGGTTTACACAGACTTCACCCGTGCGCCATGCCCTCGGACACACGTACGTTACACACCACGCTTTGTCTGACGAAGCATGTGGTAGGGTGCGATGAAACCGGAGAGTGAATCGTTTGGGATCGACATGGTCACGGCGCGCCGCGGTGAGGGCGGGTTTCAATCTGCTGCTCCCAGGTCTGGTGCTCCCAGGTCTGGTGCTCCCAGGCCTGACCGGCTGCGGCCGCGGCGGAGACCAGGCGGACACGGATCTCGACATCCCCGCCGCGTTTCGCGCCACCCCGGAAACGGCCCAGGCGGCGTGGCCGCGGGAGGAGTGGTGGAAAGGCTTTGCCTCGCCGGAGCTTGATGCATTGGTCGCGCGGGCGCGGGAGCAGAATTTCGACATCGCCGCCGCGGTCGCGCGGGTGCGCCAGGCCGACGCGCAGGTGCGGCTGGCGGGCGCGGCGCTGCTGCCCGCGTTGAACGGCACGTCCTCGGCGGACTGGCAGCATGTCGGCTCGTCGCGCGGGCGCGGCGGCGGGGTCGATACGCGCTCCTACGGGATCGGGCTGAGTGCCTCCTACGAAATCGACTTTTGGGGCAAGAACCGGGCGCGGCGCGAGGCCGCCGCCGCCAGCGCGCTGTTCAGCCGCTTCGACCAGCGCACGGTGGCGCTCACCGTGGTCACCACGGTCGCCAACACCTGGTTCACCGCCCTGGCGCTGGCCGACCGGCTGGCGGTGGCGCGGCGCAACCTGGCCGATGACGAGCAGACCCTGGCGGTGATAAAGGGCCGTCAGGGCGCGGGTACCGCGAGCGCCCTGGATGTCGCGCGCCAGGACGCCCTGGTCGCCGGCGAACGCGCCGTCATCCCTGGTTTCCGCAACCAACTGGAACAGGCGTTGATCGGACTTGGCATCCTGACCGGCCAGCCGCCGGAGCGGATCACGGTGCGGCCGGGCACGCTGACCGCGCTGAAATTGCCACTGGTTTCGCCCGGCCTGCCCTCGGAAGTGCTGATCCGGCGGCCGGATGTCGCGGCGGCGGAAGCCGAACTGACCGCCTCCGGGTACGACGTGACAGCGGCGCGGGCGGCGTTTTATCCGTCCATCTCCCTGACCGGCCCGGCCGGTTTCCAGGCGGCGGCGCTGAACGCGCTGATCAGTCCGGGCGGGGCCATCGTCTCCCTTGCCTCTGGCCTGACCGCGCCCATCTTCGATGGGGGCGCGTTGCGCGGGCGGCTGGAACAGGCGCGCGGGCGTCAGGCGGAATCGCTGGCCCTCTACCGCAAGGCCGTGGTGCAGGCCTTCACCGATGTGGATAACGCCCTGACCGCCTGGCGCTTCACGTCGGAGCAGGAAACGCTGCAAAGCCTCGCTGTCGAGAGCGCGCGCCGCGCCGCGACCATCGTGCGGGAACAGATGCGGGTGGGCACCGCCGACATCACCACCGTGCTCACCGCCGAAAGCACGCTGTTCAACGCGGAGGACGCGCTGGTCCAGGTGCGGCTGGCGCGGTTTCAGGCTTTGTTAAATTTATACAAGGCGTTAGGCGGCGGATGGATCAAAAGCGGCGCGGACGGTTTTCCCGGCCTCTCGCCCGGTATCATACGAGGCGGTGTCGCGCTGCCAGGCCTGGGTGGCAGATGAAGATTGGGCGGCAGATGAAGATCAAGGAGCAGGCATGGACGTGCTGAGCAGGGACGCGCCGCCATGGACGCGCTGACGCGGGAGCCGGTGATCGCCCCGCCGCGCGACCGCGCGCGCCAGTGGGGGATGGCGTTTCTGGGCGTGGCTCTGACCGTTGGAATCGGCACGGCGATCTGGCGCTGGCCGGTGACGCCGCCCGAGCAAAAGCCGGGCCGCGCGCGCGATGGCGGGCAGCCGATTCCCGTGGTGGTGGCGCCGGTGGCGAAGCGTGACATGCCGGTCTGGCTGGACGGGCTTGGCACGGTGCAGGCGTTTCAGACCGTCACCGTGAAGCCGATGGTGGACGGGCCGTTGCTGTCGGTGGAGTTCAGGGAGGGGCAGGAGGTGAAGGCGGGCGACGTGCTGGCCCGGCTCGATCCACGGATTTACCAGGCGGCGCTGGACAGCGCGGTGGCGAAGAAGGCGCTGGATGAGGCCATTCTGGCCAACGCCCGGCTGGATCTCGCGCGCTATCAGAAGCTGGTGGCGACCAATTACGCCACCCAGCAGCAGGCCGACACCGCGAAAGCCCAGGTGGCGCAACTGGAGGCGCAGACGCGGCAGGATCAGGCGCAGATCGATACCGCGAAGACGCAGTTGAGTTACACCACCATTGTCGCGCCGTTGGAGGGACGGGCGGGCATACGCCAGGTGGACGCGGGCAACATCATTCATGCTTCCGACGCGGCGGGTCTGGTGGTGATCGCGCGGTTGCGGCCGATCTCGGTGGTGTTCACGTTGCCGCAGCAGCAGCTTCCGGCGGTGGCGGCGGCGATGGCGCGGGGGGAGGCGGTGGTGGTCGCGTATCCGCAGGGGACGGGGATCGGGGGCGGCAAGCCGCTCGATACCGGGACGCTGGCGGTATTAGACAATCAGATTGATGCGACGACCGGGACCATTCGGATGAAGGCGACGTTTCCCAATGAGTCCGGAGGGTTGTGGCCTGGGGGTTTCGTGGGTGTGCGGTTGCGGGTGGACACGGTGCGGGATGCGATGGTGGTGCCGCCCTCCGCCGTGCAGCGCGGGCCGCGGGGGAGTTTTGTGTATGTTTTGAATGAGGATGACAGTGTGCGCCGGCAGGTTGTGGCCATTGGGTATGAGGATGAGCAGGGGTCGATTGTCACCGATGGTTTGAACGCGGGGGATCGGGTGGTGGTGGATGGGGCGTCGCGGTTGTCGGATGCGGCGAAGGTATCGGTGGTGACGCCGGAGGCGGAGGCGCCGAGGGGGAACCGGCCTTCGGCGCCGGGGGCGCGGCGGCGGGACCGCCCGGCGGGGCAGTGATGAATTTTTTAAGTTCAGGGCTCCGCCCTGAAATCCGCCAGGGGCTTTGCCCCTGGACCCCACCAAGGGCTCGCCCTTGGAACCATTCAATGGGGACTGGGGGTCACTCCAATGGACGGTTTCCAAAGGCTCGCCTTTGGTGGGGGTCCAGGGGGCAAAGCCCCCTGGCGGGTCCAGGGCGGAGCCCTGAGTGAACATCTCCGCCCCTTTCATCGCCCGCCCCGTCGCCACCTGGCTCCTCTCCCTCGCCATCCTGCTGGCGGGCGCCCTCGGCTACCACAACCTCCCCGTCTCCGCCTTGCCAGAAGTAGACTTCCCCACCATCCAGATCGTCACCCAGTTACCAGGCGCCGCGCCGGAAACCATTGAAACCCTTATCACCGCCTCGCTGGAACGCCAGTTCGGTCAAATCCCCGGCCTGTCCACCATGACCTCGCAAAGCGCCGAGGGCACCAGCCAGATCACGCTTCAGTTCCAGCTCGGACGCTCGATGGATTCCGCGGCGCAGGACGTGCAGGCGGCGATCAACGCCGCCTCCGGCACCCTGCCCGCGAGTCTTCCCTACCCCCCCACTTACTCGAAGGTGAACCCGGCGGACGCGCCGATCCTGACCCTGGCGCTGACCTCGCAAACCCGCCCGGTCGATGTCATGTCCGACGCGGCGGACACATTGCTGCAACCCAAACTCTCGGAAATCACCGGAGTCGGCCGCGTCAGCGTGCAAGGCAAGATGCGTCCGGCGGTGCGGGTGCGGGTCGATCCGGCCCGCCTCGCCGCCTACGGGTTGTCGATGGAGGACGTCCGCACCGCCATCGTGGGCGCCAACGTCAACGGCGCCAAGGGCGGATTCGACGGCCCGCGTTTGTCCTTCGCCCTCGGCGCCAACGACCAGTTGGGCGACGCGGCGGCATACAAGGAGCTGGTGATCGCCTGGCGCAACGGCGCCCCGGTGCGGCTGTCGGCGATTGGCTCGGTGGTGCCGGACGTGGAGAACAACCGGGTCGCGGCAACGTTCGACGGCAACCCGGCGGTGGTGCTCGACATCCAGCGCCAGCCCGGCGCCAACATCGTGCAAACCGTTGAATCCATTAAGGAACAACTGCCCAGGCTGAAACTGGCGCTGCCGACCGGTAGCCAGTTGACCATCGTGAGCGACCGGACGGAAACGATCCGCGCCTCGGTCGCCGATGTGCAGAAGACACTGCTCCTGTCGATGGTGCTGGTGGTGGGGGTGATCTTCGTCTTCCTCCGCTCCTGGCGCGCGACGCTGATCCCCGCCGTGGCGCTGCCGCTGTCGCTGGTCGCCACGTTCGGGGTCATGAACCTGCTGGGCTATGGGCTTGATAATCTGTCATTAATGGCGCTGACCGTCGCCACCGGCTTCGTGGTCGATGACGCCATCGTGATGATCGAGAACGTGGTCCGCTACATCGAACAAGGCGTCAAACCGCTGGAGGCGGCGTTCAAGGGCGCGGCGCAGATCGGCTTCACCATCGTCTCGCTGACCGTCTCGCTGATCGCGGTGTTCATCCCGCTGCTGTTCATGACCGGCGTGGTCGGGCGGTTGTTCAAGGAGTTCGCGGTCACCCTGTCGGTCTCGGTGATCGTCTCCGCCGTGATCTCCCTGACCCTGACGCCGATGATGTGCGGCCGTCTGCTCCGCCCCCTGGAGGACGAGAAACCCGGCCGCATCGGACGCTGGAGCGAGGCAGCGTTCGACCATCTGCTGGCCGGATACCGCCATTCGCTCGACTGGTCGCTACGGCATCAGACCTTCGTGCTGCTGGTGGGCGCCGCGACCTTCGCGGGCACGATAGGGCTGTATATCATTGTTCCCAAAGGATTTTTACCGCGCCAGGACACTGGCGTCCTGGTGGCGGTGACGGAGGCGGCCCAGAGCATCTCCATCCCCCGGCTCGATGTGCTGCAAACCCGCATGGCGCGGATCGTGCGGGAAGACCCCGCTGTCACCGGGGTCGTGTCTTTCGTCGGATCGGGCATCATCAACGCCACGCCGAACACCGGACGCCTGACCATCGCCCTGAAAGCCCCGCATGAACGCGATTCCGCGGACAAGGTGATCGCCCGCCTGGAACAGGCCATCAACGGCATCCCCGGCCTGGTGGCCTTCATCCAGCCGGTGCAGGACATCCAGATCGGCTCCCGCCTCAGCCGCACGCAGTTCCAGTACACGCTGATGGACACCGATCCCGACCTCCTCGCCACCTGGGCTGTCAAACTGCGCGCCCAACTGGCCAGCCTGCCGGAAATGCGCGACGTGGCGACGGATCAGCAGAACGAGGGCCACCGCACCACCGTCGTCGTCGATCGCGATGCCGCGCTGCGCCTCGGCGTGCCGATGCAGGCGGTGCAGGACACGCTGTACAACGCGTTCGGTCAGCGGCAGATCTCCACCATCTTCGGTCAGGCGAACCAGTACCGCGTGATCCTGGAAGCCGACCCCGCCTGGCAGCAAAACCCCGACTTCCTGAAATTGCTGCGCGTCCCCGCTACCCTCAACACCAACGGCGCCCAGGTGCCGCTGTCCGCCATCGCGCGGTTTGAGAAAGGCATTGCCCCCCTGATCATCACGCATCAGGAGCAATTCCCCTCCGTCACCCTCAGCTTCAACCTGGCGGATGGCTACGCGCTTGGCCATGCGGTGGAGGCCGTGACCCGCGCCGAACGCGCCATCGGCATGCCTGAAAGCATTTCTGGCCTGTGGTCCGGCGACGCCGCCGAATTCCGCCGCTCGCTGGCCTCCGAGCCCTGGCTGATTCTGGCGGCGGTGGTGGTGATCTACATCGTGCTTGGCGTGCTGTACGAAAGCTGGATCCACCCGCTGACGATCCTGTCCACGCTGCCCTCGGCGGGGATCGGCGCGCTGGCGGCGCTGCTGCTGTGCGGCATCGACCTGTCGCTGGTGGCGCTGGTCGGCATCGTGCTGCTGATGGG
>JAYVCG010000216.1:0-3921 GCA_043750075.1 Acetobacteraceae bacterium
ATCATGGGTCAGATCAACGGATAGGCGGACACCGGGCCGCGCGGCCCGCCGTTTCGAGGAATGTTTCTCTATAGGAACATTCCTCGAAGGGACTTTCCCAGGATGAGGAGCCGGTTCGCGGCCACGGGCGGCGGCACGGTCAACGAGGCGATCAGGAGGAGCGGCATGGACGTCGGCATACAGATGATTTTCTCCACCTATGGCTGGCCGGGCATGACCGACCGCGAGGCATGGCGGGAGGAAATCCGCCTGGCGCGGCTGGCCGATGAACTCGGCTTCGACGTCATCTGGTCGGTCGAGCATCACTTCTTCGATTATTCGTTCTGCCCCGATAACCTTCAGATGCTGTCGTATCTCGCGCCGCTTTGCACGCACGCCGATCTCGGCACGGCGGCGATCATTTTGCCCTGGAACGATCCGTTGCGCGTGGCGGAAAAGGTCGCCGTTCTTGATCTGCTCAGTGACGGACGTGTCCGTCTTGGACTGGGGCGTGGCCTCGCGCGGCGCGAATTCGCCGCGTTCCGGGGCACGCTGGATGAATCGCGGGAGCGGTTCGATGAGGCATCGGTGATGATTCTCGATGCCCTGCGCACGGGATTCATGGAAGGCGATGGTAAGTTTTATAAACAGCCCAGGATTGAGATAAGGCCGCGGCCGGAACGGAGTTTTGAGGGAAGGACGTACGCGGTCGCTTCCAGTGATGATTCGATTGATGCCGCCGCGCGGTTGAAGGCGTGCATGTTGATGTTCGCGGACCGGCCGTGGCCGCAGCGTTTGCCGGGGATTGAGAAATACCGGGAGCTTTTCATGCGGTATCATGGCGTCGCGGCACCGCCGCCGGTCACCGCCGATCAGTGCATTTGCGCCGCGACCGCGGCCGAGGCGGAAGAGCTGGCGGTGCGCCACATGGCCAGCTTCGTGGACAGCAACCTCGAACATTACGAATTGATGAGCAAGCATTTCGACACGACGAAGGGCTATGACTCCTACGCGAAAAAATCCCTGATCGCGCGCACGGCGGGCCGGGACGGTCTGGTGAGCGCGCTGTTGCAGGTGGCGGTGCGCGGCACGCCGGATCAGGTGCTGCGGGCTTATGAGGCACGGCGCGCGTTATTGGGGGATTTCGAACTGAACAGTTCGTTCCGGTTCGGTGGCATTCCGCTCGCGAAGGCGGAAACGTCGATGCGGCTGTTCGCCAAGGAGGTGCTGCCGGTGCTCAAGACCTGGAAACCAGCCGCTCCGGGCGTGCGGCCCGCCCTGGCCGCGGCGTCCGGAGGGGGGTGATCGTGGCGCGGGAGGGGGCCGGTCCGTCCGGGGAGCAATTGCCGGGACTGCCGCCGGCGGCGTTCGATAAAATGGACCCGTCGCCTGACGCGGAGTTCTATGACCAGCCGCGGTTCGTCACGCATATCGATGATGGGGCCATCGCCGCCGTGACGCGGATTTATCGCGAGACGCTGCCCGCTGGTGGCGCGCTGCTGGATGTGATGAGCAGTTGGGTCAGTCATTTGCCGGAGGATGTCGTCTACGCCTCCGTCACGGGTCATGGCATGAACGCGGAGGAACTGGCCGCGAACCCGCGGTTGTCGCGCTGGTTTGTGCGAGATTTGAACGTCGATCCCGTGCTGCCGCTGGAGAGCGGTGCTTTCGACGGCGCCTGTCTGTGCGTTTCGGTGCAATATCTGCAACGCCCGGTCGCGGTGTTCCGCGAGGTGGCGCGCGTGCTGCGCGCGGGGGCTCCGTTCGTGGTGTCGTTCTCCAACCGGTGCTTTCCCACCAAGGCGGTGGCCATCTGGCAGAGCATGACGGGCCCCGATCAGCAACGTCTGGTTGGCGCTTACATGCGCGAGGCCGGGTTTACAAGCGTCACCGGCCAGACCGCGGCGCCGCCGCGCGGCGATCCGCTGTGGGCCGTCACCGGCATCGTCTGAAGTGTCCCCCTTCCACACCATGGATAGGTTCCAGGGGCCGCTGCCCTTGACCGAACTGAAAAAAGCCACCGCCGCCTTCCAGCCCGTGCCGGACAAGTCGAACGAGACCTGACGCGGGCCTCGGGACCGCACGCCACGCGCGGTCCCGAGCACCAGCGGAACGATCAGAGACGGGACGGGGAAATTTCCCCCTCGGGGGTCAAACTCCAGAAAGCGGCTTTTCTGCCATGTTCCCGGCGCAGCCGCCCGGCATAGGCATCGTGCGTTTCAAACGCGCCGAAATCCTGGATCGCCGGCGCCAGGTCCGCGCATGTCCGCAGATGCCGGGCGGCATGTCCATAACGGCTCGACCGGCCGCGCGTGAGCGCGAAATCGATCATCGCCCGCAACATCATCGCCGCCGCGAGCGGATGGCGGTCCGCGAGGGCCTTCGCCGCCGGTGTCAGAATCTCGTAACGATCGCCGTCCAGTTCTTTCGCGCGCCGCACCACCACCCGCGCGGCTTTGTCCAGCGCCGGCCAAGACACCAGGAACCACAGGGCCCGTGACAGGTCGCCAAAGTGTTCCGCGTGGCCGAAGGCACGGTCCCCGGCCTCGGCATCATCGAAATCAGGCAGGTGCTTCAGGTACTCCCGCAGATGGCGCGCGGACAGGAATTCCTCGAAGCACGACCACCGCATGGCCTGTGCCTCATCGCCACGTCCGAGGGCTTCAAATACCGCGATCCGCGCGTCCTCCCATTCAAACGCGGGCTCCCAGCCCAACGCATCCGGGTCATGCCGCCGGCGCACCGCCGCGTCGAGCATCCGTGCCGCTTCTTCCGCGCGGCCCGCCGCGAGCAGCCTTCGCGCGATCGCGGCGGCGGCCACCGGCATTTTCCGGGTTTTCGCATCGTATTGCGCGATGAACGCGTCAACATCGCCCTGTGCGTCGGCGATCTCCCGCAGCGCCCTCTGAGCGGTATAGGCGCGCGTGCGTTCGGCCACCTCGTCAGCATGGATCGGGCCGCCCGGCCCCCAGGCGATGACCCGCCGTTCCTTGTCCGCCGGTTTGCGTACTGGTTCTTTCGACAAGGCGATCACGCGCTGCTTCAGATGCTCCAGTCCCACGGTCCCCAGAGCGGGCGCCAGCGTCGCGATCAAACCCTCGAACTGGCCCTGATCGTTCTGGTTCAGCAAACGGAACGCCTGATCCCCGAGTTGCTTCGGATCGGTTCCGCCTGCCCGCGCGAGGACCGCCAGATCGCCAAGCGCCGCGCGGAAAACGTCGATGATCATCCCATTGCCGTCCTCACAGCGCGCGAGCACGGGACCGGACAGGTCGAGGAACCGCCACATCAGTTCCAGCCCCTCATCAGGCAGGCGCGGCGCCACCTGCCCGGCGATGGCACGCCGTTGCGCTTCCAGATCGGCGGCCACCGCTTTCACGCCTTGCCAGTCAACGCCACCACGCGACCGCGCGATCGTCGTCAAACGCTTCCGGATTTCCTGGGCGAGCACGATGGGGCTCTCCGCGCCCGCCAGTTCCAGACGCAGCCGCCGTTTCGCGGCCGCATCGCCCTCACTGATCTCCATCAGCAGTGCAGCCAGCCGCCCGGCTCCAAGGGCTTCCAGGTTCGCCGCGTTCAGGGTCTTTTTCGAGGGCATGCCGCGATCACCATTCCACTGTCAGTCACCCTCCATTCCCTCTGCCGCGGGAATGCCCGCCCGGCTACCGGATGCAGAGATCGGTCTCGAAGGTGTTCTTCCCTCCCATCGGCCCGTGGACCACGCCCAGGTCAGTGCATCTGTTCAAGCCCCGACACCGGAATCCGGGTGGGGCCTGGACGCCGTTCTTCCAGCAGATGACGCGCCTCGTCCAAACGCCCGGAGCACAGATACGCCCGCAGCAACGTGAATTCGACCAGATCGACCTGCGCCTGGCTGCCGCCGACCCGTTCCCGCTCGGCCAGCATCGGCACGATGGTGTCGATGACCGTCGCGTGATCCCC
>JAYVCG010000217.1:0-2877 GCA_043750075.1 Acetobacteraceae bacterium
GGGTATTACCAGCGGCTGATCAATCGCGGCTACCGGCATTCGGCGGCGCGGGTGTTTCTGCATCCGGCGAAGGCGGGCGGGCAACTGGCGGTGCGGACCGACGCGCGCGCCTCGAAAATCCTGTTCGAGGGCACACGGGCCACCGGCGTCCGTTACGTCGATGACCGCGACCGGACGACGGTGAGGGAAGTATACGCGCGCCGGGAGGTGATTGTTTCCGCCGGCACCGCGAACACCGCGAAACTGCTGCAAATCTCGGGCGTTGGTCCGGCATCGTTGCTTGGGGAACTCGGCGTGCCGGTGGTCGCCGATCTGGCGGTGGGGGAGAATTTCCGCGATCATTACGCCGCCCGCGTCGTGGCGCGGGTGAAGAACATCCGCACCATCAACGAAATGTCCAAGGGGTTCGGCCTCATGGGCCAGATCGCGCGCTGGGTTCTGGGGAAACCCTCGATCCTGGCGGTCAGTCCCTCGCTGGTGCACTGGTTCTGGAAGTCGGAGGACACGATGTATCAGCCCGACCTCCAGGGCGTGTTCTCCCCCGCCAGTTATAAACAGGGATTTGTCGGTCTGCTCGACGATTATCCTGGGATGACCGCGGGCGTGTGGCAGCACCGGCCGGAAAGCACGGGTTACGTGCGCGCCCGCTCCACCGATCCGTTCGAGGATCCGGCGATCCAGCCGAACTACCTCAAGGACGCGATGGACCGGCGGGTGATGATCAAGGGCATGCGCCTCGCGCGCCAGTTGCTGCACACTCAGGCCCTCGCCCCTTATTTCGACCGGGACGAGTTGCCGGCGGCGGGCATTCAGTCCGACGACGAATGGCTGGACTTCGCGCGCCAGTATGGTTCCACCTGTTATCATCTGATTGGCACCGCGCGGATGGGGCCGGAGACCGACAAGACTTCGGTGGTGAACGACCGGTTGCAGGTGCATGGGCTGCAAGGCTTGCGCGTGGCCGATGCCTCGATCATGCCGAACATGCCCTCGGCCAACACCTACAGTTCGACGATGATGATCGCCGAGAAAGCCTCTGACATGATCCGGGGCAAGGAAGCCCTGGCGCCGGTGGAAGGGATCGCCGCATGACACAACTCGACCGGGCCTTGCGTTTTCGCGCGCTGCATGACGCGCCAGAGGCATTCGTCATCGCCAACGCCTGGGATGGCGGATCGGCCAAGGTGCTGGCCGCACTGGGGTTCCAGGCGCTGGCCACCTCGTCCGGCGCGCAGGCCGGGATGCTTGGCCGCCTCGATGGCCATGTGAACCGGGATGAGGCGCTGGCGCATGCCAGGGCCATTGTCGATGCCATCGATCTGCCGGTGTCCGCCGATCTGGAAAAAGGATTTGGCGATACGCCGGAGGACGCGGCGCGCACCATCACCCTGGCCGCGTCAATCGGTCTGGTGGGCGGCTCGATCGAGGACGCGACCGGCGATCCCGCCCGTCCGCTGCTGGATTTGTCCGTGTCGGTGGAACGGATCGCGGCGGCGGCGGAAGCGGCGCGGGCCAGCGGCATCCCGTTCATGCTGACCGCGCGCACGGAGAATTACCTGCGTGGCAATCCCGATCTGAACGACACCATTCGCCGCTTGCAGGCGTTCGAGGCGGCGGGCGCCGATGTGCTGATGGCGCCCGGTCTGCCCGATCTGGACTCGGTGCGCGCGGTGTGCGCCGCGGTCGGAAAGCCGGTGAACTTCATGGGCGGGATCAGGGGAAAATCCTTCAGCGTGGCCGAACTGGCGGCGGCGGGGGTGAAGCGGATCAGCCTCGCGACCTCGTTGTACCGCGCGGCGATGACCGGCTTGCTGGCGGCGGCGTCCGAGGTGCGCGAACGGGGCACGTTCGATTACCTCGATGCGTCGATGGCGGCGGCGGACTGGAACCGGTTCATGACCGGCAGGTGAGGGAAAATTCTGGCCATATGCGCGCCGGCATCGGCGCCATGGCCAAAGAACTGTCTTTGGATCACCTTTCGCGAAAATATCACCACAAAGGCACAAAGACACAAAGCAACCTGGCTAACCGTGATGAAATGTCTTTGTGCCTTCGTGTCTTTGTGGTGCATTCCACTTTGTGGTGCATTCCACTTTGTTTCCCGCGGCACGGCCCGCACCAGAAGGTGCCCTGCCAGGCCGCCGCGATCAATGGGGTGGCGCCCGCCTGAACCGCCGCGCCCTCGACCCGCATCGCCCTCACCGCCACGAACCGCTATCCTCCGCCACGTCACCGCCTGAAAGAATCCCGATGTCCGACACGCCCCCCGACCGCCTGTGCAACAACCCCAAAAGCCCGTTCCACGATGAGGCCACGCTCAGCCGCGGCATTGGCATCCGCTTCAAGGGCGTCGAGAAACACAATGTCGAGGAATACTGCATCAGCGAGGGCTGGGTCCGCATGGCCGTCGGCAAGACGGTGGACCGGCACGGCAGGCCGCTGACCATGAAGATGAGCGGCCCGGTCGAGGCATGGTTCAAAAGCGATCCGCCAGAGGGTGAGACGCCGGTGGACTGACGCCAGGACGGCGTCGCGGCGAACGCGACCGCATGTGTTCATCGCGTTCGCCATTCCCGGATGATGGGCCTGAGTTCGTCCAGAAAATGTCCGAGCGAAGGATCGTCACGCCCGGAGCGGTCCAGGTCCATGGCGTTGACGATGTCCTCGGCATACTCAATCCCGCCAAGGGAGGGAGAAATCCCCGCCTGCCGCACCGCTTCCCGCAAAATCCGTTTATAACGGTCCCGTTCGCATTTTTGATCGGGCGCCTGACATCCGACACCCAGCACGCTTTTGAACGCGGCGGAATCAATGAGCAGCCATCGCTCGATATGCGGATCGGGGAGCGCGCACACGACCCGGATGCCAGGTATTCTG